>JAUWYR010000050.1 GCA_030615745.1 Candidatus Zixiibacteriota bacterium
GATGATCACTATCTTCTTAACCTTATTGAACTTATTAACTTTTATTCAGAGAAGGTAAATTCGGCTAGCTAGATCATTCCCTCTTTTATCTTTGCTGTTCCAATAGACTTCTTTATTTTCGGCTGTTTGTGTTTCATCGGGTGATGTCTTAACTTTCTGACCAAGAAGATGATAGATAGTTACTCAGATTGAGCAGGATGGCAAGGCAACTTAATCATAAAGTTGGTTCCTTGTCCAATCTCGCTTTTCACTTCTATTTTTCCTCCATGATTTTGAACGATTTTATGGCAGGCTAACAAACCTAATCCATGACCATTTTCTTTTGTGGTAAATCTTGTTTTGAATGCTTCTCTTAACTCCTCTTCAGACATACCCTTTCCTGAGTCGATGATACATATTTCGAAAAGATTTTCCTCTTTATTATATGTTGTCTCTATATTTATGTTCCCATGTCTTTTGCCGAGGCAGTTGATAGCATCGACTGCATTATTCAAAAGATTATATAATAATTGCTGTATCTGATTTGAATCTAGGTGAATTGGAGGAGCGCCCCTGTCTAACTCCTTTCGAAAGGTGATATCTTGAAATCTTTTTTGCGGCTTTAAGAAGGAAATGACTTTTTCTATGATATCATTTATGTCAGATTGTGCCTTCTCTCCTTTTATTGACCGGAAGTCCATAAGACTTTCTACGAACGTTTCAGCTTTTACTAAATGTTCTTCAATAGCTTTAAGGCACTTATTAATTTTGGCTTTATCATCCCTTTCCATGTGCACTGGTAGCAACTGAAAATTGCCCTTAATGATCATCAGGAAGTTATTTAGGTCATGACCAATTTGAGCTGACCTATGAGCTTCGATAGCACCTTTTTCCAATGCTACTATCTGGTCTTGTAGCTCCTGGAGCTTTAAATAAGATTCGTGAGCTTTCTGGAATAGACGTAAGTTTTCAAGGGATATCGCCGTCTGAGTAGCAACGATAGTAAGTAGCTTTATTGTAGTAGCATCCGGAGGCTTTTCTTCAGGTCTTTGATTTAAGTTCAATAATCCAACAAGCTTTCCACCCTTTTCTATAGGAATAGAAATGACATGATCATCTCTTGGAAAGATATCATTGAACAAAGAGGGTTCTATGGTTAGATTGCTAAAAGATTCAAATATCGGATACTGGGAAATATCTCCTTTTTTTACAGATTTCGACATTTTAGACCAGGTATCAATAATATGTTTTGATACTTTTAATTTATCTTCTTTAAACTCTCCGCCTCTTAAGTCTTTGCTAACATATATTTCTAACTCCTCTGTGGGTTGATCCCAGATGAAGATAGACCCCTTGGTCAATTTGCAGTGTGACAGGGCAAGTCCAAGCAAAAGCTTAAGCAGACCTTTCCGATCAGCTGTTGAAGATAGAAATTTATTGAGTTCATATAACCAAGCCAAATCTCCAGTTTTCACTCTGCCCAGTTGCTCTTTTCTTTTATCCAAGGCTTTAGCTACGGCGCCTTTCACTTCTTCCAAGTCAAAGGGCTTCAATATATAATCGTAGGCGCCTTCTTTGACCGCCTCTTTTGCAGTTTCCACACTAGCGTATCCTGTCATGAATAATGCACCCAGATCCGGACATAATTGATGAGCTCTTTTAACCAACTCTATGCCATCCATCTCTGGCATCTTTATGTCAGCAACTACCAAATCAAATTCATCTTCTTGAATCCTTTTTAAAGCTTCTTTGGACTTTAAAAACGAAGATATTTGGTATCCTTCATCCTGAAGAACCTTGCTGACCAACTTCAACATAACTTCCTCGTCATCCACCACCACAATTTTTGGAGCATTCTGTGGTCTTTTTTCATCTGACTCCAACTTTTTCTCTACCATAGACTCCCTCTTTCACTCCTTTAATAATTTCTTTGATTTCATCCAAGTCGAAAGGTTTGTGAACGCAGGTAATAGCTCCCTTCTCTTTGGCTAATTCGCTCAAGGAATCAGGATAACTATCCATCATCACAATGGTTACTTTTTGATCAAATTTTCTTATTAAAGTCACCACCTCCAGTCCGGTCATCTCCGGCATATGAACATCCGAGAAAATGATGTCAAAAGAGGTCTTCTTCGCCATCCGGACAGCTTCATATCCATTATCAACCACAGTCACTTGGTGTCCCCAATCATTTAGCACTTCGCTCAAAAGACGTCGGATGATATACTCATCATCTACAACAAGGATCTTCATTTTTCTGTATCTTTTTTTCTTTTAAAACAGATGCTTCATTTTTCCAAAGTTAAGACACCATTCTGATATGCTCAAACAGGCTTTTTGGATTTCAAAGCACGTCCAACTAATAGCTTGATTTGATTAATCTGAAACGGTTTTACTATATAACCTGCGGCACCAAAGTTTTTACACTCAGCCTCTGTGTCCAAAGAAGGATAACCAGTGATGATGATTACTTCTGTATTAGAATTTTTTCGCTTCACTTTTTTGAGCACCTCTATTCCGTCAGCGTTAGGCATTTTTATGTCAGTAATGACTAAATCATAATTCGATCTTTTTATCTTATCTAAGGCTTCTTTTCCGTCTGTGGCTAAATCGGTTTCATAGCCCTGGTCAGAGAGAAAATCCCTTAGAAACTCTCTTATGACCTTTTCATCATCTACTACCAGAATTCGATAGTTTTCCATCTTTAAAAGAGTATTTCGGGTTTTTATTAAACTACTCCTACCTATATATTACTTTTCTCGGCAAAAGACTCTGCTTCTTTTTCCGATTGAACTCTCTCTAAAACTTCGACCCCGGGTAGAAAAATAATAAATGTAGTTCCTTTTCCAACCTCGCTTTTAACCTTTATTTCTCCTTTATGTTCCTTAATTATACCATAGCTTACTGAAAGACCCAAACCGGTCCCTTGACCAACTTTTTTCGTTGTAAAGAAAGGCTCAAAAATCTTATCAAGATTTTCACTTGGTATTCCAAAGCCGGTGTCAGTAAAAGATACCTCTACTCCTTTTTTTCGTTCTCCGAAATAGCTGGTTACTCTTGTCGAAACAGTCAAATCACCCCCTTGAGGCATAACCTGTAAGGCATTAAGAATTATGTTAGTGAAAACTTGTTGTAGCATTCCTGCGTTTCCATTCACTTTTGGTAGGGATGGCTCTAAGTTCTTTAACAACCTAACCTTGCTCATAGATAGTTGATGTTGAACAAACATTAAGGTATCGTCTAAAATAGCATTCAGGTTTAAAACTTCAAAGTCAACTTTTGTAGATGATCTTGAAAACTTCAAAAGATTCTGCACAATTTTTTTACACCTTATTGATTGCTGTTCAATGTCTTTCAGATATGCGGAATAAGTGGAGATCTCTTCATCGGTTAAATCCTGTGCTTTTTTATTCCTCATCTTTGAATAAGTATATTGAGCAAAACCCAGAATGCCTCCTAAAGGGTTATTCAATTCATGAGCAACCCCTGCGGCCAGTTGACCCGCAGCAGCCATTTTTTCTGTCTGAATCAGCTTGGCTTGTGCCTCCTTTAACTCCCTAGTCCTTTCCTCTACCTTCTGTTCTAAGGTTCTGCTGTAGTTTTCAATTTCCCCCCTGGACTCTTTTAAAGAGACGGTCATCTGGTTGAAGGCAAAAGCTAATTTCCCCAGCTCATCCTTGCGGTTTATCTCCACCGAAAGAGAGAGGTCTCCACAAGCGATTCTTCCTGTGGCATAAACCAGTTTCTCCACCGGCTTAATGATCAGATTCACCAGTCCGAAAGTTAGTAGTATGGCTATACCTACGATCAGACAGGTCAGAAGGACTATGATGTTTTTCATCCGGGCAATTTGTTCTCTCATGGGATGCAAGGATATCCCAACTTTTGCCACCCCTATTTTTTCCTGATGCAGTAGCAGGTTCAAATCCTTACCAATGATGATCCCTAGCTCCTCTTTGGGCATCTGGACTTTGGTGGTCATTATAGGGTAAGTTAACTCGTAAAGGTCAGACTTATCATCAAGGGTGACCTGGGACTGACCCTGCGAACCTTTTTCGTTTAGGTCATTTGGGATTACACTTTCATCTATTTTTTTCTTTTTTTGATAGTGTTTTTTCTGAACTAACTGGGCCAAAAGTCTATCATTCTTATCGTAAATTTCAGCATACATCACATCTTCTTCTCTAAGCACCCCTTTGATCAAATTAGCTAAAAGCTGTTGGTTTTCAATCAACACCCCATATTCGCTATTGTAAGCTAAATTTTTAGCTAAGGATTTCACCCTTTTCTCCAACTCCCTTTCGATCAATTGGCTTTGTTCTTTAATCAAAAATCCGCTTAAAATTACCGAGGTGAAAAGGATGAGAAATGAAATCATCAACACAAACTTAATTTTAAGTCCTAATTGAATTTTGGGGAGTTTCATCTGAAAATCTCCTTGGCTATACTAATTAAATCGGATGAAATCTCTAAATCTATATGTTCTGATGTTTTTAAATTCAAGTATAAATAGATTATCCTGGGCACTAAGACAGGAATGAGTTTAGGATCTTTGCCCAAAAGTATCTCCAATGCTACCTCCCCGGATTGTCTACCTATATCTTTATAATCACAAGCCAGAGTAAAAAGAGCTCCGTTCTCTACAAAAGAGGGATTAACCCCCATCACCGGGAGACGATTTCTCAAGGCGTATAGAAGAATGAATTGAGTGGTTTGAGGGGTGTAAATATTTGGGTCTGCTATGGCCCACAATCCTTGAGTTTTTTTTTGCAACTGTTCTAAAGCCTCGGGCACCTCTCTCTCCGAGAAAACCAAAAAAGGGACTATCTCTAAGTTTAGGTTCTCTGCTACGACTTTCGCTTCCTTTATTAATTCTTCAGTTTCTGAAGTATGAAGCGCCCCGATTTTTCTCAGATTGGGAACAACTAATTTAAACTTTTCAAGCTGTATTCTAATGGGGATGTCCAAGGATGCTCCGGTAAGGTTGTTTCCCGAAGATTGCATGCTTTTCACGAAACCGCTTATAACCGGGTTCAGGACTACAGAGAAAACTAAGGGCGTGTCTTTGATTTTTTTGGAAACGATTCCTGTTGCCTTAGAGCCAATGGTTATGATTAAATCCGGTTTTTCAAGCACCAATTTCTCCAGAGAACGTTTTCTCTCCTCAGGCTCGTCTGGTATTATGTATTCGGTTACCCTGATATCTAGATCGCTATCCTCAAGCACAGTCTTAATTCCTTTAAGAGCTCTTTTGTATGAAGCAAACTCCTCACACTTAGCTATAACAACTTTCTTCTGGCTGGCAAAAGAAAAAGAAAAAGCCAAAAAGAAAATGATGATAAAAAGTCCTTTTATCAACCCTATTTGCTTAATCAAAGACTTAAACCCTCAAGTTGAGACTTCAATTTGAACTATTTATAAATGTCGAAAAAATGCTTCTCTTTATTTATCCTCCAACCCTTATTCAAGATCAGAACAGGACAATTCAGATGTCCTGTTTGCAATAAGTTGATCCATTCTTCGAGGTTACTTTTGTATTTTTTATCGGTTTTTTAGCCCAAACCTTTATTTCTAATCAGCATTTGGCTTGGTTTACTACAAGCATATTTTTTTGAAGTGATTCACCAGATTTTTCATTTTTTTAGGCTAAAGTAATTTCTCCAGACGTCGATTTCATTAGTAAGGTTAGAGCATCCATAGTCACATTATAGAAATGAAACATTTTTAACGATGAACTTTTTTGAAACAAGAACTTCTTAAGGAGGGACAAAAATTGTCAGCTAAATTAGATTTTAAGGGTGTTTTATGGGGCTGTCTTTTCTTTTTGATTTTAGCTTCGTTGGCACAGGCAGCAACAACCGGCAAAATAGCCGGGGTAGTGAAAGACAAACAAACGGGTGAGCCTTTGGCTGGAGCCACCATTAAAGTTGAAGAGACAACAATAGGCACATCAACGGATGAGGATGGAGATTTTTTCTTGATAAATCTTCCAGTGGGTACTTACACTGTAGAAGCCTCCTTAATAGGTCACGAATCGGTCAAGAAGACTCAGGTAAAGGTTCTATTGGATTTAACCACTCCGGTTGATTTTGAATTGAAGACCTCTCCCATCATCTTGGCAGAGGTGCTAACAGTGGTAGCCCAGCGCCCCCTCATTCAGAAGGATTTAACCGCATCGACTGAGATAGTGACCAGGGAACAAATAGCAAATCTCCCGAATGCAGTCTCAATCCACAATGTGATCTCAAACACGGCTGGAACAGTAGAAGATAAGGATGGACTCTTACATATGCGTGGTGGGCGTAGTGGAACCATTAGCTATTTTTTCGATGGAGTCTCGGTTCAAGATCCTTTCGTGGGTCACGCAGGAACTCGGATTCCACCTGATGCTTTGGAGGAACTGAACATAACCACAGGAGGCATTGCTGCTGAATATGGGGAAGCTTTATCCGGTGTGGTTAATGCGCTAACACGACAGGGGACTAACAGATTCACTGGGAAGATCAAACTCTATGACGGAGCCACTCGATCATATGATGTAAATACAGGCGAGTATGGAGATATAAAAAGGAGTTACAATCAATTCGTCGTTATAAATTTAGGGGGCCCTCTTACCTTCAACGCCAGTGATAGAGCCACTTTTTTTTGGTGTGGTGAGTATCTGAGAAACAATGGGCATCTCCCTCATAATAGGGTTGAGCTGACTTCCCAAACAGGGAAAATAACAATTAAGCCCGCTAACAATTTGAGCGTGGTCTTAAATGGCAACTATTACCGAAGGGAACTTCAGAGATACAGACATCGTGATGTCAACAATATCTCATACGATTTCAACTTAAAAGGCTTAGGGAAAGTGAGAAATATCTCTCGCCTTTTAGGAGTCAAAATAGCTTATCCCACCTCGAAGAATAGCATCTACTTTTTGAAATTCAGCCATTTCGATGCCGAATATAAACTTGCACCTGAGCATCTTTTTGACCGGTATTGGGATCAGTGGCCTGGCTATGCTGAGGATTCAAGCGGAACCTACATTGGGACTATCGACGATAATAATTATATGCCTGCTGACACCTTCTTCTGGACTGGATTTACTGCGGCTCCAGATTTCTTTCCAGTATATCACTATCGCAGAACTAAATACAACTCAATCGGTTTTGACATACTGGGTCAGGTAAATAAGTATAACCAGATAAAAATTGGGGGAGAGTATCGAGCCTACCGACTCAAATGGGATGACAAGCAGTTTTTCAATGTTAGACCTTACGGGGAGAAATATAATGTAAATCCTAAATATGCTGCCGGATATATTCAGGACAAAATCGAGCTAAAAGACATGATAATTAATGCTGGGCTCAGAGTTGATTATCTTAAAGCGGATATTGACTTCTGGGAAGATCCTGTGACCAAGAATAAAAAAGTTTCAGCTAATCCTAAGGTCCAGTTAAGTCCCAGGTTGGGCATTTCCCATCCTATCACTGACCAAACGGTGATTCACTTCAATTATGGATATTATTTTCAAGTTCCCCAGTACATGTATCTTTTTACCAATCTTGAAGCGGATTTGAGCACCGGCTTCCCCTTGGTGGGCAATCCTGACATGGAACCTGAAAAAACAGTCTCTTATGAGCTTGGTTTCGACCATCTGTTGACTAAGGATATAAAATTGGATGTCACCATCTACTATAAGGATCTAACCAACTTGGCTACTACTCGACAGGTGGTCTATGCTGGTGGGTCCTATACTCAATACACCAACGCAGATTACGGGAGTGTGAAGGGAGTTGACCTGACTTTAACCAAAATACCGGTTGGTAATTTGTCAGGCAAGGTGGCTTATACCTATTCTATTGCCAAAGGAAATGCTTCCTCGGTGACCGAGGGTTATTATGATTACTTCACTCGTGGAACCAACGCCCCTGTCTGGCCGGTCAAGGAGTATCCTTTAGCTTTTGATCAAAGACATACTCTTACTGCCGATTTGGACTACAGGGTTCCGAGGAATTGGCACGGAAAGTTCATGGGCATCGGGATTCCTGGAGCTTGGGGTGTCAACATATTAACCAAGTACGGTAGCGGGCTCCCTTATACCAAGACCGATGAACAAGGAAATCGGATCGGGATGTTAAACCAGGGAAGAATGCCGCCGACTTATAGGGTTGATTTAAAGTTCAACAAGGACTTTTACTTTTCCAAAAAAAGCGACATAAGGTTCACCTTTTTTACCGAGGTGGAAAATCTATTTGATCGGAGAAATGTCAAAAATGTCTACTCCAACACTGGCAAACCGGATGACGACGGCAGGGATTATAGTGCTACCACTGATCCAGAAGGACCCTTTACTGCTGAAGATGTTAATCGCTACTATAGACTTTTAGCTAAGGATCCTCAAAATTATGATGCCCCAAGAACAATTAGATGGGGATTGGAATTAGTTTTTTAAGGAGGAAGAAATATGCGGAAAGAAAGATTTTTCAAAAAAGTGGTTTTCACTTTGGTGATTTTGATTCTCCTTTTAATCACAACTAACAACACCAATGCAAAACTAACGAAATTTATGGATCCACCCACCCCGATGCAGGATCAGATTATCCATAACAAGGGGAATATCGCCACTAGTATCCAGAACTGGGGTCAGATCGGAGGTCAAAGCCATTTGGGCATACCTTCTGGAGAGTGGCCCAAGGGGTCTGAACATAATTACTTGGCTGAGATCAAATATTGGATGGGCGCAATCACATCTTCTGGAGACACTGTTGTGGCAAATTCCGAGGATGATTTCATGCCTATTTCTATCCCCTTAGCTGGAGAACAATCTTATAAAATACGCCTCTCTACAGATCCTGAAACCTATAATTATGACCCTTCCGACACTGTAGGCTTGGGTGTTGGCAAACCAGCCTACGGCTGGAGCATATGGGATAGCCAGACTGAGAGCTGGGTTTATAATAGAGTTTGGAATTCACAAGAAAGCCTTTATGTCGAGGCTGGTCCTGTCTCTCTTCAGGAGAGTCACTACCGCTTTAACGATGCTAACAGCGGAATCAGCATTCTGGGATTGGAACTAACCCAGACAATCTATCAGTGGAATTACAGTTATAATGAAGATTTTCTTTTTGTGGTATTAGAGATTAAAAACAAAAGTTCTTTTGGTTACCAAGATTTCGCCTTTGGACTTTATTGTGACTTCGATGTGGGAGGACTTAATCCTCAGGGTGGTAATGGTCGCTTAGGAGACTTGGTGGCTTTTGATTCGAGTATGAACTTAGCCTGGACCTATGATGAGGATGGATATGACCCTGGCTGGGGTCCTCTGGTTAAATGCGGGATGATGGGCACCAAGTATATTGAGACCCCGGATAATATTGGAATGACAGCCTTTAGGACCGGTCAATGGGAACATCTACCGCAAACCGATGGGGGAAAGTATGAATTCATAAACAGCCAGCAGTTCGACCAAAGTCTTCCGCCTACAGATCAATACTATATTCAGTGTACCCGAAGGATCAATTTAGAAGCGGGAAAGACTATTAGAGTGGTTTTTGCCTTAGTTGCCGGTCAGGATGAAGCTGAACTTAAAGCTAATGCTTCAATGGCTCAAATGGTGTATGATAATCATTTCATTGGGCCAGAGCCACCAAAACCTGCTAAGTTGGTCGCTACACCTGGTTACGCTTTAGCAAAGCTTTCCTGGGATAACTCATCAGAGAACTCCGTTGATCCTTTGTCCGGGAAAAAAGACTTTAAAGGATATAAGATTTACCGGAGCACCGATATGGGGTTAACTTGGGGTGATCTGGTAAAAAATCCAGATGGAAGTTTAGGACCAGACTATGTTCCTGTAGCTATTTTTCAGAAAGAAAATGAGGGTGATATTTTGCCCCATACTTATATTGACAAAGACCTTACTAATGGAATGGAATATTGGTACTCAGTGGTCTCTTATGACTCAGGCGATTCGACCGTTCCTATCCAGGCTTTGCAAACAGCTTATGGTAGGCCCGGCGAGGATCCGAATTGTGCCTTTGCTATACCTCGAACTGACCCGGCTGGTTTTTACCCTGCAGAAAAAACGGTTAAGCACAATTATTACGGCTCCGAGGAAAAAAGCGATGGAAAGGTGATCCCGATTACTTTTGACCCCTTCGCTTTGACCGGTCATGAGTATAAGGTGGTTTTTTCAGAGGATCCATTGCAGACTTTTTGGCATGTAGTTGATATTCAAACCAATGACACAGTCTTGAAAAATCAAACCAGACAGGAAGGAGACACAGAAAGTTATCCGGTGGTGGATGGGATTCAGGTAATAGTAACCAACGGCTTGAGAGAGCCTGATTACTATCATCAAACCGGCCTTGCCACCGCTTTAGATACCACCTTGCATATGGGATATTTCTATGGAGCGATGGGGGAGACCTTCGGTATTCCCACTGGTGGAGATATACATTTCCGATCAACCTATGAGATCAGATTTACCCAGAATGGTTCTGTGGGCTATAGTTTCTATGATGATGTTACTCCGATACAACTACCTTTTGAGGTATGGAACATCTCTTTAGGCTATCAGGTTATCGCGGAGATATATGATTGGGGGAACGACGGGGTGTGGAATCCTGAAAACAAAGACTATATTGATATTGTAAATATTCCCTATGATGGGAATCCTCATCCTGAGGCTTTCCCTTATCATCACTCTTGGTTTTTCAGATTTGGGATCTCAGACACCAATTACGCGGTAGGAGATGTTTACAAAATAGGTGGGGCTAAACTTAATACTCCAGAAGATGAATTTGTTTTCAGTGCTTCCGGGATAGATTTCCATCAGGCTGAAAGTGAACTGTCCGAGATCAAAGTGGTTCCCAATCCCTATATAGCTCATGCTCAATGGGAAAACACCGAAGGGATCAGAAAGATTCAATTCACCCATCTACCCGATGTTTGTAAGATCCGCATTTATACCTTAGCTGGTGATCTGATACAAACTATAGATCACAACAACGACACCGGCACCGAGGAGTGGGATATGTTGACGGTAAATCAGCAAGGTGTCGCACCAGGTATTTATTATTATCACATAGAATCGAAATATGGAGAAAAATTAGGTAAATTTGTGGTTATAAAGTGAACTTAATCATAAGGGGAAGAAAAGATGAGAAAAAAAATTATCTTGATCCTGTTCTGCTTCTTAATTTTGACAGCAGCATCAATTGAAGCCAAGGAGTTCTCCAAGGTTGGAACAGTGGGAGCTCAATTTCTAAAAATCGGAGTGGGAGCCAGATATGTGGGTATGGGGGAGGCTTCGGTTGCTTGCGTGGATGATGCCTATGCTATGTATTGGAATCCGGCTAGTCTAACTCTGCTTTCCAGTTCAAACCTTTTGTTTACTAATGTTGATTGGATAGATGATGTGCAGCTAAACTATGTTGCTTTTGGAAAGCCAATTGGAAATAGTTCCGCTTTTGGGATAAGTTTGACCGTCTTGACCATGGGGGAGATGGAAGTCACAACTGTAGATGAACCTGAGGGAACCGGGGAAACCTTCACCGCTTCAGACTACGCTTTGAGTTTGGGGTATGCCAGAAAATTAACGGACAGGTTCTCCCTGGGATTATCTGCCAAATACATACATGAGAGACTTTCAGAGGAGAGAGCTTCCGGGGTTGGATTTGATTTTGGCACTTTGTTTTATACCGGCTTCAACAGCTTAAGAATAGGAATGAGCATTTCCAATTTGGGACCGGAGCTGAAGCTGGATGGGCCAGAGTTAGACATAGGTTACCATCCTAGCCCAGGTAATACCAACTACGATGAGGTCAAAGCCAAAATATCAGTTGAGCATTATGATCTCCCCTTAACCTTCAGATTTGGAGTAGCATATGACCTTGCGGTCTCGCCTAATTCTCAGATGACCATCTCATTAGAAGCAAAACATCCAAATGATAATGTGCAGCAGGTGAGCATAGGTTCAGAATATATCTGGAAAGACATGGTCTTTTTAAGGGGAGGATACAAGTTAAATTATGAAGAGGAAGGATTAGCTTTGGGAGGAGGTCTAAAGTTCCAAGTTGGTAAAAATGCTGAGATGAAACTAAATTATGCCTGGGTTGATTTCAACAGATTGCAGAGTATCCATCGTTTTTCTTTGGGCTTTCTTTTCTGATGCCAAAGAATAGTTGAATTTGCTACGTTGAGTGTGTAAATCTTCCTCAAGCCTTTGAGTATTCCCGAAACATGGTCGTCATTCAAAAGCATAGACATTTTCCCACTTCTGACAAAAATCTATGCAATTATTTGCGTTAAGTGCTTAAGTTGAATTAGGGATAAATAGCCGCGTCTACTTCAGGAACGTTTAGACTATCTTTTTGATTGTAGAGCAACGACCTCAGCAGATGTTGATTGATTGTTTGTATCTGTAATTTTTTCAATTTTCCTTATCAACATTTCTTTAAACTCACAATCCTTTGTCAACTCATCCAACCATCTATCAGCCTCCTTTCTTTGTAAATCCTTTTCCACAATATTTACTATTGTTTCTTTATCCAATGGCATCCCACATTTGAAACAAAACTTGTTTGTGGCTTGATTGGTTTCATCACATCTCAGGCAGCTACAGGAAACTGCGGATTATGCCTATGAGGAAAAAAGGAGAAGCAAGGCGGTTCAGAGTTAGGCTTATAAACTGCAACTTCAATATTGGGTATGGCAGGGAGATTCGTCAGATAATCAGTTAGGACATGTGTAACCTGTCTTGCTCTCCTTACCATCTCCGGCTTTAATTACAACTTCTTTGGATAAAAGCCCGTGCTTGATGGCATTCCATTTGACGATACTTTTACCTTCAGATGTTTTTGGTCCTGTCGATTTTAGATCATTTTTTCTGTTTGCCTTAATTTTGGCTCGAGGTCTTGTCTCTTTCTCTTCATCTTTATGATTCCCATTTCTACAGTCTGAGAAAGTTTCGATTATATAACCTCATACTTCTTTTGCTCTTGAGGTGTAAAAATTTTTGACACCATGTGAGTTAATCTGGAAAAGTCTTGAGTATTTTCAAAAACGTTAATTCGGATCTGTCAAAAAACTGTTTCGATTTTGTTTCAATTCGACTTGTATTTTCTTAGGTTTTTATGGGTTATGATGGATCATCTAAATAGTCCCTAACTTATTGTCTATCTTTCTAATAACAAGCAGTTCAACAAATTAAAAGACCCCCCCTTAATTGTAAAGTCTAAATTAAAAATCAAGTAAAAATTGCGAAAAGAAGCTCCACTGCTAAAGAAGAAAATAGTAGAATTATCCTCAAAATCGCCTTTGGTAAATCTAATAATTAGATATACAAAAGGATTCCTTAATTCCCTTTGAAAGGGGTATCGGGTGGACTACCCCCCCCGTCTCTATCCAACCACCTCTCTCCAAAAGGATTCCTTATAGCTAATGCCACCCAAATTAGGGACAGGGGTTGACCTCTGTAACCTACTTTAAACTCTCATTAAGTTACTTTGACTAAACTGTGGATTATACTGACGAAGGGATTCCTTAATTTCACTTGATAAGGGTAGGCGGTGGACTACTCCCCCTTTTGTCGATTGAGATTATTTTGATGCCAATAGCTGCGAAGCATCAGGTATCGGTTCTTCTAAATTTATCAAAAAAGTTCTAAAATCGTCCACTACCCCCAGCTTAGTGCTATAAAATATCCGATTTTTAAAAAATCACTCCTTTTTTTATTTTCTAAAAAAGACAGACAATTTTTACAAAAGTTTATTGATTTGAAATCGATCTCCTCCGCATAGGTGGAGGTATACATAACGCACTCTGGTTTTTGACAATGTATCAAACCAAAGGTGTGCCCTAATTCGTGAACTGCTTCCTTTTGTAAACGCTCTTTTAACCTTTGAGGGTTTTCTGGCAATCCATACAATTCATCTCTTAATCTGTGGGTGGAAACTAAAGCTGCTTTCCCCTCTAATTGTGCCTCGCCAAAAACATAGGTTAAAACAGGGACATATAAATCCACTGTGGTTACTGCTAAAACTTTACAAGACTTTTCAGGAATTTTTTTTAAAATCTGTGACAGGATCCAAGTTGAGTTGTATTGATTGCGGATAAAATCTTTTCCCCCATCCAGAGGGAACGGTTTGTTCAAAAAGCTTACCGGGAGTTTGAAAATCGTTTTAAGAACAGATAAAAGTTCAGTTAAAAGTTTATAATCTGAAAAACTGAGTGGAAGTATGTATATGTGTAGTTCTTTTTGTGTAGTGTGCACCTTTATTTTCGCAAACCATATTTTTCAATTTTATTATAAAGTGTGGTTCTATCGATTTTCAAACTCTCAGCTGCGCGGGTTATATTCCATCCCATCTCCTCCAGGATGCTTTGGATATGCGCTTTCTCAACAGCTTCCAGGCTTTTGTCCTCAGGAGAAATCTTAGGAAAACTTGGAATTGGAAGGTCTGAGACTGTAATGTAGTTTCCCTTTCCAACCACGATTGCTCTTTCAATAGCGTTTCTAAGCTCACGCACATTTCCAGGCCAATCATATTTTTTTAGAAGTTCCATAGCTTCAGAGGTGAATCCTTTAATCGGCTTATTCATCGAGGCTGACAGTCTTTTTAAAAAATAATCTGTTAGAAGAGGAATATCTGTGCTTCTTTCTCTTAAAGGAGCGATGAAAACGGAGAAGACATTTAACCGGTAATACAGATCTTCTCTGAAACTTCTCTCTTTGACCGCAAGTTCTAAATCTTGGTTAGTAGCGCATATAAGCCTGAAGTCAACTTTAATGACCTCATTCCCGCCAACTCTGGTAAACTGCTTGGTTTCAATAACTCGAAGAAGGTCCATCTGAGTTTTAGCACCGATGTTGCCCACCTCATCTAAAAAGATAGTCCCTCCATCAGCCATCTCAAATTTCCCTTTTCGCCGATACAATGCTCCGGTGAAGGCTCCTTTCTCATGCCCGAAAAACTCAGATTCCAGAAGTCCTTCACTCAAGCCACCGCAGTTGATGGTGATTATAGGATGATATCGCCTCGAACTGTTGGAATGAATAGCTCTTGCTATAAGCTCTTTCCCTGTTCCGCTTTCACCTCTGATCATCACTGTGGTATCAGTTGGTGCTACAGCTTTGATTAGCTCAAAGACCTTTAAAATTGCAGGACTCTCACCTACGATCTGGTCCACTTCGTAAAGCTCCTGAATCCTTTCCTTTAACTGGATGTTTTCAGATAAGATACGCCTCTGAACAGTGATCTTGTTCAATAGATGACTGAGGTAATCGGGATCAACAGGCTTGGTCACATAATCGTAGGCGCCTTCCTTGAGCGACTTGACCGCGGTCTCAACAGAGGCGTATGCTGTGATCATAATGATCACTATGTTCGGTTCAATGCTTTTGATTCTCTGTTGAAGCTCCATTCCATCCATACCTGGTAGCTTGATATCCAAAAAGACTACGTCCCATCTTTTTTTCTGGAACTTCTTCAAAGCATCTTTTGCATCGCAAGCTGAATCAGCTTTGTACCCATCTTCCACAAACCACTTGGTCAAAGAGTCCCTGACGCTTAGCTCATCGTCAACAACTAAGATACTCAATGGTTTTTCAGCTTTTTTCAAATTGTTCATTTTTTACCCTTTTTTTAAATCATTTTGAGGTTCTAAAAAGGAGTTATGTTCATCACTAAGTCACGATAAAGCTTTATTATAAATGTTGAGCCCTCACCCACCTTGGATTTCACATCGACCTCACCCCTATGAGCTTCTAAGATTCCATACACCACTGATAGACCCAACCCAACCCCTTTCCCCTCTTTTTTTGTAGTGAAGAATGGCTCGAAGATATGAGGAATATCTTCTTTGAGAATACCTATTCCTGTATCTTGAAATTCAACTAAAACAGTCATTTCGTCCGTGTTATCTTTTGTCTTAATAGTCAAAGTGCCTCCATTGGGCATAGCCTCAACTGCGTTCATCAAAATAGCTAAAAAAGCTTGTTGAATCTGGTTTTTATCGCACATAATCTCTGGATTTTTGCTCTGGTAAGATTTGACCAATTGTATATTATTCAAATCCAGATGATGTTCCACCAACTGCGTACAGCGATCTAAGATCTCATGCAGGTCTACCACCGCAAATTCTTCTATCTCCCTTTTGGAGAAAAGCAAAAGGTTTTTCACTACGTTTCCACAACGCATAGTTTCCTCAGTAACTATGGAGAGGTCCTCTTGAATTGACAGGAGTTTCTCTTTGGTCAAATTTTTAGAGTTTAACTTCTTTTGCACAAGCTTAGAATAGGTTAAAATCCCCTCCAAAGGGTTGTTCAGCTCATGCACAACAGTTGCGGAAAGCTTTCCCAAAGAAGCCATCTTTTCCACCTGAATCAAGTGACCTTGAATACGCTTTAACTCCTCTGTTTTCTCATCAACTCTTTTTTGTAAAGTCTCTGACCACTGGGTGATCTCCTCCTGTGCTTTTTTCAACTCTTTAGTCATAGTA
>JAUWYR010000023.1 GCA_030615745.1 Candidatus Zixiibacteriota bacterium
GGACATCGTTTTTGTGCATTTTTGACATCCTTTATTGAACTGCTTTAACAAACTATAACTAAAATAGCCATAATATATTTAAAAACAAGATACTTACAAAACTCGACAGCAACACTTTTTATCCTTTAAGCCCGCAATGACAGAGCGTTGATAATATGAGTTTTTCATAGACCTCATATAAAAATAAAAAACATCTTTTACATTTATGAATAGGGGAGAGGAATGAAAGTGATAGCTTTAACCTTTGTTATCACAGATGAAATTCCACATAACATTTTTGATTAAAAAAAATCTAAAAACATCAAGCGAAAAATATCGGTCCTGAGTGGGATTTTAACAAAAAGTTCAAATTATCCCCACAGCTTCAGACTTTAACCATCCTCTGCCACCGTTGGGTAATAAGATCAGATACCAACTCTCTTTTTCACCTTTTATCAAAAATTCCAATCCCTCATGAAGGTTAAACTGCAAAGTGTAATCCTCTCCTGGACCTGACCTAACCTCGCTTTGGGTCACCACCACAACACCCCTTTTTATGATAGTCTCAGAATAAATCTTTGAACTTAAGAAGATACAGGTTAAAAGAAAAAGGATTAAGAAAAAAGAAATGAGGGTTAAAAAAAGTCTTTTCCCCTTTCTGAACAGAACAAAAACAATCAAAAAAATCATCCCCAAAAAATATAGACTCGAAGCAAAAAGAGTCCACTCGTCTAAGGTGGCTAAATTACGCACAGAGAAAAAAAGCTTCAAAAAAAGAGGTGTGTTTTTTTGTTCTATCTTATCTATTGTGAAAAGTTTAACAAATTTTAAATTGATTTTGGTATCCTCATCCCTCGGGTTTAGTTTCAAAGCTTTTCTATAGGACAGAATAGCTAATCCTCTTTTTTTGTTTCGAAAATAAGCATTTCCAAGATTGTAAAAGACCTTTGCGTTTTTTATCCCCGACTGGATAATCTTTTGATAAAGCTTTGTTGCTTTCTCATACTCGCCTTGATCATATGCCAGATTAGCATTCTTAAAAAGCTCTGATATATCTTTTTTTTGAGCAAATACTTTATCAGAGAAAAAAGAGAAAAACAAAAGTAACGAGAATGAAAGTATGACTTTTCGCATATCTAAAACCTTTTTTCTAAATCTAAGATCACATCTTTAGTCGATTTCAGAATTTTTTTCATCGCTTCGGTTGTTGAGGAGAAATTTGCAAATCGAGCAAGATCGCACTGGTCCAAAAGCTTTATTAGCCTTTTCATTTTTTCTTTATCAATACCTTTTTTTTCTAACTCTTTTATTATTTCCTCTTTAGTTAAACCGAAAGCAGAAAGATTCAGCTTATCTCCTATGTATGAGGTTAAGGCTTTAGCTATCTCAGAATAAAATTGTTTTGTTTTTCTCGAATCGATTAACTTTTGAGCAGATTTAAGTCTTTTTTTGGCTAATTTATACGCTTTTCTTTTGCGAGCATATTCAATATCAGTTTCAAGCTTTTGTTTTTGTCTTGTGTATTGGTATGCAATTATCAAAACTAAAAGGGGCAAAAACTGAAAAAGTAAAAAAAATGGGTTTTTAAAAAGATAGCCGCCTTGATTTTTCAATCCCTCAAGACTTATTTTAATATATCTTATGTCCTTTAGCTCGAACTCAATCTCTTCTTTAGGAATTTGAGCCAAAGGGGTGGATGGAAGGGATGTGGAAGGATAAGCTGTTATCACAAATGGTGTGGTTTTTAGTATCTGATATTTTTTTGTCTTTAAATTAAAATAAGGATACTCAACAGAAGGGATAGTGTAACTACCTGGAGCTTTGGGTATCAGCACCTCCTCGTAGATTTTAAAGCCTTGAACTTTATAATCCTTTTTGGAAACTTCTTCCGAGCTTCCTGAGCTATAAACTCTGAAATCATCCATCTGAGGAATTATGGGTTCTGTTATAGATTTAATATTTCCCTCACCAGAAATTTTGATTTTCAGAGTGATAGGCTGACCAGCTTCAAGCTCTTTTTTGTCAACCCATGCTGAGATGGAAAGTTCTCCCACTGTTCCTTTAAAACCATCTGGTTTTCCTTGCTCAGGAAGAGGCAAAACCTCGATCTCTATAGGTTTGGTTTTCAATATCTTTGGCTTTCTTTCCCGAAAAAGGTTTGTGATATCACGATCTAAGATATTGAAAGGGTCAAAATCAAAAAATCTATCTATATCTTCCACTCTACACTTCAAAGTAGCCTGTCCAATGGTATGCTTTCCTGCTCTGGTTGGAAACAAAGCGGTCTTGATCTCTGTGACAAAGTATCTTTTTCCATCAATTGTTTTGTAGTATTGTTTTTGAGGGGGGAGATCCTCCACCCAGAATCCGGTTAGGGTTGGAGGGGTGTATTCGGGGCTTCTGAAAAGCCTAACACCCTGATAGAACCTGAAGGTTAGAGTTATCTGCTGGTTTACAAAAGCTTTCTTCTTATCAACGGCTGTTTGAATGAAAAGGCCTTTTGCCTTCTCTTTCATCTTTTTTTCCTCTATCTTCTCAGAAGGAGTCAATCCCTTTTGAATTCTTGATGATACAATTATTTTGATAGGTGCGGTTTTGTAAACTTTTCCCTCCAAAGAGATCTCAGCTGGACCTATAGTAAACTCCCCTTCTTTTTTAGGAACCAAGATGTAGTTGAAGGTTACCGAGGAGGAGACCTTACCATTTACAAACTCAAAACTCTGAGATCTGCCTGCAGAGAATACCGCAAAATCATTCAATGATGGAAGCTCAGGCTGGGGAATGGATTTAACATTTCCAGAAACTCTTATGGTCAAATTAATCTGCTCATCCAAACTCAGTTGTGTGCGGTCAACATTTGCCTCGAAAAGAATATCTTGTGCAAAAGAATTTGATAGTAAAAGGATAAAACAGAATATAAAAATTTTAATAACCGAAAAAGTAACTCCCTTTGTTATTTTTAAATTATTTACAACGTTTTCCGTTTCTCGTTTCTCGTTTCCCGTATACTGGTTATTCTCTACTTTGTGTTCCATTACTACTACCTCATCAACAAAGTTTTCGTAAGTTTTTTAATTTGAGTCTGAACAAAAGGTATTATTGGTTGCTCTTGGACGGATGTTATCATCCGTCTTCCTATCCGGCTGGATGATTCGTATGAATGCATACGCATAACATCCAGCCGGAGCACAAAAATTTTAATCAGTGAAAAAACAATTCTTTTGGTTATTTTAAAATCCTTTATCCTGTTTTCTGTTTTCTGTTCACTGTTTTCTGTTTTCTGTATACCATTCTTACCAGTCCTTTCCAATTTTTATTGTTTTCTTGCTTAAAAATCTTTTCTTCTGTTTCCGAAGCTCTTTTTCGTCATCTTTTATTGAGTTCAAAATCCTTTGTGCATCCTCTTTGGTCATATCTTCTTCTGGAGGAAGTGGCTGAATTTTTTTCTCCTCTTGTCTTTCTTTTTCTCTATCTTTTCCTAAAGATTCTTTTTTCTTCTGTTTTTCCTCTCCTTGCCGGACAGGTTCTTTTTGTTGACCTTTTTCTTCTTTCAGTTTTTGTTCTTCTTCTTTTTTATCTTCTTTTTGTTCTTGTCTTGTCTTTTCATTTTCAAGCATCTTTTCCATCTTCTTTTTAACCAGTTCTAAGTTATATTTTGCATCCTCATCCCCAGGATTTATCTCCAGGCATTTTTGGTATGCTCCAATCGCCTCCTGATATTTCCCTGTTCTATAAAAAGTATTGCCAAGGTTGTAATAAGTATTTGCCTGTACTAAAGAATCCTTTAAGTCTGTTGCCTTAGAATATTTTAAAAGCGCCTTTTTATAGTCCTGTTTCTGGTAGAAAACATTACCGAGATTATATGAGAGCTCAGGTGAAGTTGGATTTTTGATCTCAGCCTCCTGGTAATATTTTAAAGCCTTATCATATAATCCCTTATTATAATGTTTGTTACCCTTATTATTTAATGAAGAAAACGAATCTGATCTGGCAATTCCTTGAAAAACAATGAAAAAAATTATAAAGAAAAGAAAAAATTTTTGCACAAAATCTTTGTAATTCAATCTTCTCACCTTTTTTTCTCTTTCTTCTTTTCAGAGATGAAAAGCTCAAGGAAAAGAAAAAGAAAAGAGATTATCAAAAAATATTGATAGCGTTCCTCATACTGGGTAAACATTTTCCCCTGGAGCTCTTTTTTTTCCATTTTTGAGACCTCATCATATATTTTGTCAAGCTCTATCTCCCCTGCTGATGCACGAAAATATTTTCCACCAGTTTTTTCTGCAATTTTCTGTAATGTGAACTCATCCAACCTTGATAAAATAACCTCTCCCTTTTCATCCTTTTTAAATCCACTCACTCCCCCTTTTTTGTCTTTTAAAGGAATAGGTTCTCCTTCAGGTGAGCCGATCCCTATGGTATATATAATTATACCCTCCCCTTTTGCCTCTTTGGAAGCATCTTGTGGGTTTGAACCATGGTCTTCTCCATCAGTTATCAAAACCAGGACCTTGAACTTTTTCTCCTTTTGGCTGAAAGCTACCCTTGAAGTTCTGATAGCATCTCCTATGGCAGTCCCTAGTTGAGGGATTAAATCTGGATCCATTATCTCTAAAAACATCTTGGCTGCAGATAGATCCAAAGTCAAAGGGCACTGGATGAAACTTTCACCAGCAAAGGCAACCAAACCTACCCGGTCACCTTTCATTCTATCTATCAATCCTGTAACCAAAAGCTTTGCTTTTTCCAATCGGTTGGGCTTAACATCCTCTGCCAGCATTGACAGGGATGTATCCAAAGCTATGATTATGTCAACCCCCTTCCTTTTAAGAAGGGTGAGCTTTTCTCCGAATTGCGGTCTTGCCAAAGAAAACCCTAAGAAAAAAAGTGCCAAAAGGATGAAAAAGACCTTAAGCTTCTGCTTTTCCGGACTATAAGAGGGCAAAAGCTTATGTATAATCTGTGGGCTTGCGAATCTTTCTTTTAAGGCTTTTTTCTGCCTGAAAACATAAAAGTAAAATAAAACCAGAAGGGGTATAAGCAAAAACAAAAGATATAAATAATACTGTTCCTCAAATCTCATATCTCTAATCCCTATTTCTTATGGTATCTTTCCATATCTTGTGTTCGCTAAAACAATCTCTGCTAAAAAAAGTCCAAATCCCAAAAAAAGAAAATATCCAAAAAGCTCTTGATAGTTTATATATTCTTTAACCTTAATCTCCGTCTTCTCCAGCTCGGAGATTTTTTGATAGATGGTCAAAAGCATTTCCTCATCTTTTGCCCTGAAATATTCGCCACCGGTTAACTGAGCTATCTTTTTTAAAGTTTCTTCATCGATCTCATTCTCCATATAGATATATCTTTTTCCGAATATGGGGTCCTGGATCGGATATAAAGCGGAGCCGGGCTTTCCTGCGCCGATTGTATAGATTTTGACCCCCATTGTCTTGGCTACTTCTGCTGCTGTTGCTGGATCGATCTCCCCGGAGTTGTTTATCCCATCGGTTAAAAGAACCATAACCTTACTTTTTGCTTTTGTCTGTTCTAACCTGTTAACCCCGGTGGCAATTGCCATACCAATTGCAGTTCCATCCTCGATCATCCCGAAATCAACCTGATCTAAGAGTTTCAAAAGAACGTCATAATCCAGAGTTAACGGGCATTGGGTTAAAGCCTGTTTCGAGAAGACCACCAGACCCACTCTATCAGTTTGCCTCTCACCGATAAAATCTTTTATCACCTCTTTTGCAACATAAAGACGGTTATATGGCTTGAAATCCTCTGCCCTCATGCTGCCCGATATATCCAGAACCAAAATTATGTCTATCCCCTCTGAGGTGATCTCTTTTGATTTTGTTCCAGACTGAGGACGGGCTAAAGCTATTGTCAGAAGGAGGATAACTACGCTTCTTAAAAAGATGGGTATGTGCCTTTGTTTTAATCTTTTTGTTGGTTTTAAGTTTTTTAAAAGTCCCAGATCTGAATATCTGATGCTTGCCCTTTCTTTTTGATATTTTTTAAAGTAATAAAACAAAGAAAGGGGTGCTAAAAGGATAAAAAGTAAAAACCAGGGATTTGCAAAACTTATCATTTCTTATACCACTGCTTCTTTTTTTAAGAAAAGCTTTTCTTTTGGCAATGTCTCATCCACAATAATTTTTGCATCCTCAAAGGCTTTTTGGATTTCTTTTGAAGGAGGCTTGTATTTAGCAAATTTTACCAGATCGCAGAAACAAAAAAATGAGTGGATTAACTCTGTGTGCTTGGCTTTGACCTTGATCTCCTTTAGCTTTCTTTTTATCTCCACTGTGGTTTTATCCAAAGCGGAAAAGGAAAACCTTTGCTGAAGATATTTTTTTATAATGTCTGAGAGTATAATAAAATAATCTTTTATCCTTTCCTCTTTTAAAAGATTTGAATATTTCAAAGCGTCCAATTCTTTATAGGCGAGCTCCCAGGCTGGAATTTTCAACTTCTCGATTTCGGGGATTTTTAAAGCCTTTGATTTTATTCTTAGAAAGAGAAGTAAAGCTCCTAAAAAAAGTAAGAGTCCAAAAAAGATCGCATAATATATTCGGTATCCAGTTTTTATATCCATCGGTGGTTTAATGTCCCTTATATCAGACATCTCATCCTGGCCTGCGCCAACGCTTTTCACAGTTATAAATAACCTATCAGAAAATATCTTTTCCTTTTTACCCTTTGAATCAATGTAAGTTACCTCAACCGGTGGAATAACATAATCCCCGGTATTGAATATGGTGATATTACATTCGTATTTATAGATTATTTCCCCCTTTTTATCCTTTTCAGGTGGAAAAGCTTTGAAATCTTTTACCTCAAAAGCTCCCAGGTTTTTGCCTGAGGATAGGGGTTCTATTTTCAGATCCGGGTCAGCTTTTATTAAAAGGGTATAGATAATCCTATCACCTATGGTGATAGTTGCCCGATCCACCCAGGACTTGACAGAGATAATAGATTTTTCAACTTGTGCAAATGAAGTTAAAAAAGCAAAAACTATGATAAGAAAAATTCCAAAAGGTGCTCGCATTGGTCAAGCTTTGACAAAAATCTCTAAAAGCAAAGATATTATCCTGCAAGGTCTTTTTTATTTTTATTATTATCTTTTTCCTCAGGCTTTTTTATCTCATCCTCTAAATCTTTCATCCCTTTTTTGAACTCCTTCACCGATTTTCCCAGTCCCTTGGCTAATTCCGGAAGCCTTTTCGCCCCAAACAAAATCAAGATGATTAAAAGGACGATCAAAAGTTCCTGAATACCTATCCCACCGAGCATAACTCCTCCTAAAAAAATTGGAGTGTAAAGTTCAGGTTTACAAAAAAATACTATTTGAAGGTAAAGCTAAAGTCGTAGATCCCCCCGCATTTTGCGGGGGGGCTTTACACTCCAGGGTAATGTTTTTTTAAGTCATCTGAATCTTTTTGCCCTCATTCTAAAAAATGAAATCAAAGGGTCAACATAAGAGCTATCAGTTAAAATTGTTACGTTATCCAAATCGATTGCTCTAAACATCCTTTTGAGATTGGTATTTTCCCTTGATACATAATCTGAAAAGCTTTTTCTTACTTCTGGGTCTTTGGTATCGATCATAATTTTTTCTCCGTTCTCTGAGTCTTCGAGCTCCAAAAGACCAACATCTGAAAGCTCAAGTTCTCTTGGGTCTTCTATTTTTATTGCAATAAAATCGTGCTTTCTGCTCGCAATCCTCAAAGATTTCTCAAATGTTGAGCATAAAAAATCTGAGAGCAAAAACACTATGGCTCTTCTTTTTATTACCCTACCAAGATACTCTAAGGCACAATTTATGTCTGTTTTTTTGTTCTGTGGTTGAAAATACAAAACCTCACGAATCAATCTGAGCACATGGTAGCGTCCCTTTTTTGGTGGAATATATTTCTCGATCTTATCGGTAAAGATTATCATCCCAACCTTATCATTATTTTTGGTAGCTGAATAAGCCAGAAGGGAACAGAGCTCAGCTTGAATCTCGCCTTTTAATCTATCAGTTGTTCCAAACTGACCGGATGAAGAAGCATCCACCAAGAAGACCACGGTAAGCTCCCTTTCCTCCTTGAATTTCTTGACAAAGGGGTAACCGTACCGGGCAGTAACATTCCAGTCGATAATTCTTATATCATCACCAGGCTGATATTCCCGCACCTCTAAAAAATCCATCCCCCTACCTTTAAAGATACTGTGATATTCTCCGGAGAAAACATCATTCACCAATTTTTTAGTCCTTACCTCGATCCTTCTTATCTTTTTTATTAACTCTTTAGGTAACATATTATTTAACTAATACCTACCACCTACCACCTATAACCTACGACCTAAACTTTATGGCACCTCGATCTGGTCAAATATCATTTTCACAATATTTTCAGATGAGACCTCCTCAGCCTCAGCCTCATAGGAGACTATTATTCTGTGCCTCAAAACATCCATACCAATAGATTTTATATCCTCGGGTGTAACATACCCCCTCCCTTTTAGGAAAGCATGAGCTTTGGAAGCTAAGTTCAAATATATGGATGCTCTTGGAGAAGCGCCATAGGCTATTAGGTCTTTTATCTTGAGCTCATAGGCTTCAGGGTCGCGAGTGGCAAAGACGATATTCAAGATATATTCTTTGACTTTGTCATCTATATAAATCCGGCTTACCACCTCTCTTGCCTTCATGATATCCTCAGGTGATATTATTTTATTCACCTCAACATTTTCACCTTTAGTGAATCTTTCCATTATCTCCAATTCCTCTTTTTTATCTGGATATTCTACTTTTAGCTTAAGCATAAACCGGTCTATTTGAGCTTCAGGCAAAGGATACGTTCCCTCTTGTTCAATGGGGTTCTGAGTGGCTAACACCAGGAAAGGTTCTTCAAGCTTGAAAGTATTCTCCCCGATAGTGACCTGGTGCTCCTGCATTGCTTCTAATAAAGCGGACTGGACCTTAGCTGGGGCACGGTTTATCTCATCTGCTAAAATAAAATTAGCAAATATAGGACCTTTCTTTGTGGTGAAATCACCATTCTGGGGGTTGTAGATCATCGTCCCTATCAAGTCTGCGGGCAAAAGGTCAGGGGTGAACTGAATCCTCTGGAATTTGGTCTGAACAGCAGATGCTAAGGTCTTTACCGAGAGGGTCTTGGCAAGTCCGGGAACCCCCTCTATTAATATATGACCATCAGCCAAAAGACCTACAAGAAGTCTTTCAACTAAATATCTCTGACCAACAATGACTTTTCCAACCTCAGATAAAAGCTGTTGAACAAAAACACTCTCCTTTTCTACCTTTTTCTGGATAGCTTTTATATCCTCGTGCATAGAATCTCCTTTTTGCTTCAATCTCAATAAATTTATACGATTTACTATTGATTAAACGTTGGTATAATGCTTTTTTTGGCAAATCCAAAAATTCGGAGCATTTTTATTCTACATAATTTTATTACTTTTGTTCCAAGATTTTTTCAAATAGTTTTAAAAGTTCTTCAAAATCTTTTTTGGTAAATTTAAAATCAGCATATTTATAAAGGTCACATTTGGTTAATATCTCCTTAAATAAAGCAAGCTTTGTTTTATCCAAATCTAAGTTCAAAAGAGAATTAAAAATATTGTTTGAACTCTTGCCTTTCACATAAATCCGATATTTATGTTCGATATAATTCGTTAAAATCAAATGGAGGTTTTGAAAAAAAGCATCAATCTCTTTTTTATCAAGAAAATCCCTCAAAGATGAAAGGTCACTTTTTGCCTTTTCTTCAAGACTTTTTTCCTTTTTGTCTTCACCTTCTTTGTTCTCTTCTTTTTCCCTTCTTCTAAGCACAAAGAAGGTGATGATGAGAAAAAATAACACTAAGATTATTATCAGATAGGGGAGAGGATTTTTTTCTTCTTTTAAAACAGGTGGAGCTATTTTAACTGTAACCGGCTGGGTGAAAAGTGAAAGGGTGTCATTTGTCTGAGTATCAACATACTTAAACTCAACTTCGTCGATTTTGCCTTCTCCTTTATGTAGAGGCTTTAAGAAAAATTTATATGTTTTAAATGATTTAACCTTTCTTTCAATCAATTTTTTTTGGTTAATCGATACAGATCCTGTGAGCTCGAGATTTTCTAATGGCAGGGCTTTTGCCATTTCAACTTTGTATCTTTCCTGTTCACCTTCCCAGCTCAGCTCGACAGTGTAGGTGAGCTTTTCATTTAAGGGGGTTTCTGATTTATCTACCGAAGCACTTATCTCTATTATTGAAAGGAGTGTATCTTGGTCTGAGGAAACATCCACAGCAACTGCGGAGCTGGAACAAAACAAAAAAATAAAACTTACCCATATACCAATTGACCTTAAGAAATTCTTTCGTTTTACCATCATTTCTACTCAGTTTCTTTCAAGTTATTAATTCTTATATCTAATGTGGATCTTTATATTTAGTCTTTTTTACTTTTTCCTTTTTGGGAGCCTCTTTCATTGTTTCTTTCTCAATCGCCTTTAGGGTAATAGTCTTTGCTTGCTCGTCTTCTATGATTTTTATCTTGAGGTTTTTTATCTCATACTTTTGTGTCTCAAATTGTAAGCTTTCACCATCTTTTGACCACCTAAGATCAGAAATCAAGACAGGATTACGAATTCCTGAAGACCAAATATTAGTCCTGTATGGTTCTTTATTCTTCTGTTTGAACCCAATTATCTCAACAATACAGGCTCCACTGGGAGCACCAAACGTAAAAGCAAAATGCTTTGAGTTTGGAGACCAAAGAATTTGATCAATAGGAGTATCAAACAACCAGGTAATAACGTCTATTTTCTTGCTGTTTAACTCATAAAGGCCTACCCAGTTATGAACGAGCCCACAGGAAAAAGCTATTCTTTGGGCATCTGGTGATAAGGAAACCAGATTAAATCTGGTATCTGGGAACCGAGCACCCTTCGGGTGTTGAATATGAGGAGGAAACTGTTTTGGCAAATCTTCTATTTTTAGAACCGGATCAGGGTTTCCTTCTATGTAGATCGCAGTAGGTTCATCCTTTTTGATATAAGCTTCTGGAGTAACTTTCTCCTTAACTTTTTCGGTTACTATAAGGTTGGAACAGATTTGAGCAGATCCAGATGAAAAAGCCAAATAAATAAATAAAATTAATAAAATTATAATTGAGTTTATTTTTTTGCTCATACCACTTTTTAGAATAAACCCTTAAATTTAAGAATTGTCAATTGAAAAATACGAATTCACTTAAAAAGGAGGTCAAAAATTCCTCAAAATCTACCGATAAATATCGCTAAAAGTCCAAGGAGCATATCTAACTTCAAAATTCTGCTTAATCTACCTAAATTTTTCTCAGAAGGATTTTTCCACATCGAAAAGATAGTATAAAGCAAAAGGGAATCGACACCTAAAATCACTAAAAGAAGATAGAAAATTGAGAAAATATTGAAAATATAAGGGGCAAGGGTCAAGATAATAAGTGTTGAAAAGATGAAGGTGATGAATAAAAATGCTATTTTTTTCCCGAAAAAAATAGGAATCGTCTTAGCGTCAACCAACCTATCTCCTTTCAAATCCTCCACATCCTTGAGTATCTCCCTGCCCAGATGGAAAAGATATGCAAAACTTGCAGGGATAAATGATAGGATAAAATTAGAGCCAACTAACCCCCCATATAAAAAAGCTAAGGCGCATATTAAGCTAACTGTGAGATTGCCGAAAAAAAGTGTTTTTTTTAATTTAGAGCTGTAAAGGATTAAAAGAAAAAAGGTAATAAAAGCTAAAATAAATGAGGATAACTTTATAAAAATACTTAAAAAGAGTCCAACCCCGAAAAGCAAAAGGGAAAAATTTAAGGCAGATTTTTTTAAAAGTTCTCCTTTTGGCAGAGCACGGTCTGGTTTATTTATCCTGTCTATTTCCAAATCGAAATAATCATTTATCACATATCCGCCAGCAGATATAAAACCTGCTGATAAACATGCCAGAACCAACTTAAAAAAAGAATCTATGGGGTAGCTGACTAAAGCCCCTACAAGAACAGCTAATACCGTTATCAAATTGTTCTGAGGTCGAGTTAATTTAAAATAAATTTTTGCTTTTTCCATATTGAAATTAATTAAAGGACAGGTTTTTTTCCTGCTCTGACTCTAATCTATTCCCATTCCAATTAAATAATGCAAATTGTTCAGTAGGGGAGGGGCTCGTTGAGCCTGGCGAAATTCCGATTTATCGGGGTCCCCTCCCAATCACCAACGGGAGACCACGAGGGTCTCCCCTACGTATTAGGTTTATTTTGTTGGACAAGCACTGGAGTCCAATTCAGCTGAAGCCTTAATCAAAATCAGAACATCATAAATAAGATTTTAAAAGTTTTTTTGAAAAACTATTTTAATGTATGGATTTTTACCCAGAGGATTTGCAGAAAGGCGAATGTCTGAAAAAGATTTTCCGAAAATTTTTTTGCGATTGAATTTTTTCACCTCTCTTACAGCATCTATAGCACTTATAACACGATTTGCTAAAGAGAGACCGACCATATATAAAGCTTTTCTGTAAGCTTTTCTTTTTCTGTTTCTTATCTCTCTATATTTCTTTAAAGAGCTTTGGCTATCCCATTCCCAGTTCCAGAAATCATCCTCAGGATATAAAGGACTATCTATCCCCTCATAGAGTCGAACAAATTGATTATATTCATCACGACTCAGGTAAGCAGCCAAATCCTCGAAGAAATCCTCGTTTTCGAATTTACCTTCGAGGTTAACCTTAGCATGAAGCACAGCGTAATTCTTATAATCCTTTTTCAGCCAGCTCCCATAGGTGCGAAAAGCTAAAAAGCTTAACCATAAACCCGCCTCAACTCCTAAGAACATTTTCCCTTTAGTTTTAGATTCAGCATATAGATGTCCTGAACCAGGGATAAAAAAGGAGAAAAGTATCGCCTTACCCTTAGATTTCATCCCTCCGCTAATTTCTAAATCCTCTCCCAGCTCAAAAGAGTTTTTGCTGAAAAGATAACTCCGTAAGTCTTCTTTTTCCAGAAGTTTAAAGAGTTTTTGTGTTGATGAAAACTCAAAAATTTCCTGCGAATGTAAGCTTTTAGCAAAAGTTTCAACCGATGGATAAAGTGAGAACAAAAGCAAAAAAAACAAAGGCTTAAAAATTTTTTTTGAAAAAAAATTGCTATAAAACATCATCTTAAAATTAAAATCTCATACTCAAAGATAAAAATGGAACAAGCTCTCTTTCATATTCAGCCAATCTCACCTTCATTCTGATCGCTGAGAACCGTTCCCCTTTTTTGTTATAAGATCTTGCGGTTAGGGCAGCGTCGAATGCTGAGAGCACATGATTAGCTAAAGATGCTATCATGGCATACTTTGCTCTATCAAAGAGCCTGTTGGAATGTTTTCTCATTTCCCAATAATACAAGCGAAGCAGAGTCCAATATTCTCTATCATATGGATTATAATCCTCCCAGCCATATCTGAACTGGTCATATTTACCAATCATCTCATAATATTGCTGATCCTTGGAATCAGACAACCAGTGGGTGATCCATATAGTGTCTGATTTGTCTAAGCTTGGTAGTTTGTAGGTGCTGTCTTTTTGTAAGGTTAAGACGGTGTCTCCATATATTAACAATAATTCCTTCTCATAACGGTTTCTGTCCCAGTATTGGTCAGCCCAAGCCTCATATTCATCCCTTTTATCCGAGCCTCTTTTATGATAGCCAAAATAACCTGCCCAGAACAACGCCTCCAATCCCAAAAACAGACCCGCCTTTATTTTGGAATTAGAGTAAAACTCCCCTGCCCCAGGGAGAACAAAAGAATACAAAAAAGCCTTTTTTATGGACTTGCTTTTAAAAGCATATACATCCTCAAATATATCCTCTTCCTCCTCTCCTTGAGCAAGATAAACTCCTAAATTCTCTGAGCTGAAATGAGTCAATTTATAAAGATTTTTTTGACGAATCATATCATTTTTAACAAAATAGTTCCGAATAGAATTAGATTCGAAAGTCCCTGTAAGATTTGCTGAGATAGCTTTATTGTAAGGGAATAAAAATATCAAAATAAAAAAACTGAAAACTGAAATTTTAAAAACTTTTGCGGAAGCATCAAGAGATTTTGACATAACTTTCTCCTCTTTATAAAGTTTTCATTTGACCAAAGCTAATTTACAAAATACAACCTTTTTTTCATCTTCTGCTTTAGCCTCCACTCTGCATAGATAGACCCCTGATGCAAATTTTGAACAATCCCAAATGGTCTCGTTAGATATATTAGCTTCGCCAAAATCGAAAAGCTTATCCACCAAATCTCCGGCTAAATCATAGATTTTTATATCTATCTGTGCTTCTTTCCCCAAAAAATATCTTATAATAGCTTTTTCTTTTGCTGGATTTGGGTAAACATAAACTAAATCCCTGGGCATAAATTCAAACTCCGGGGCATCTGGCAAAAATTCATTAGGATAAGATTTGGTATGGGCAGGGTCAAATCCCTCCATTACCCAGAAATTATTCTCTTCCTGATAACTCCAGGGAAGCTCCCAAGCGTAGATAAAGCCATCATCGGAGGAAGCTAAAAGCTCTGCTTTATCATCATCATCTAAATTGAGGAAAATACCAGTCCCATTAACTTTTCCACCACAACACAAAGGAAAACCAGAAACTTTTTCACCAGATCGATTGTAAGCTACAATTTTATAATCAGAAATCCCCACTATCACATCAATATATCCATCTATGTCAACATCAGTTAGAATCGGAGAAGAGACAAGAAGCTCAGATGAGGGGGTAAAGACCCCCTTATCTAAAACTATGGGGAAATTCTCTGTTGGGGCTCCGTTGAAATTATAGGCAAATATTTTATTTTCACCACAAGTAACAATTTCTAAGTAGCCATTTCCATCTATATCCCCAAGACAAGGAGAGGATAATTTTTTCTCATTTGTCTCAACTGGAAACCCTGCTAAAAAATTTAACTCTTTATTCAAAGCATATATTTTGCCGTCCCCACCTACCACTATAACATCTAAACTCCCATCCCTATCTAAATCACCAACTACTGGATAGGAATTATTTGATGAAAGCAAGGTAATACTATCATCTGAATCGGTTCTCCTGATATGTCCCTCTTTTTCAGATTCAGTAACTACAAAGTTTACCAGAGAGGAGTCAGTTGTTGCTAATCCTACAATTTTTTCTGAATAATTTTCAGAATGGATTTTGCTACCATTTGAGGAAATCAAGGTCAGAACACCCTCCTCGGTTCCAACATAGATTTCCAATCCTGAACTGTCTTCATCAAAATCAGCTATAACTGGGGTCATAGAGACCTTCATGCCAACTTTCACCGGAAAACCTGAAAGTAAATCCGCTTTTCCATCTTGATTTTCATCTTTTGCTTCCCAAGCATAGAGCCTCCCATCCTCTGTGCCAGCAACAACCTCTAATATAGAATCTCCGTCTAAATCACCTAAACTAGGCAATCCAAAAAAGGAGGTGTCTATATCATCAAAGGTGGCCAAAGGAAAACGAGTTATTTCGCCATTTAATCCTACTTTTTCAACAGAATCGGAGTTTTCGATTAAGCCCGAGCCATCCGCTCTCCAGGCATATATGAAGTTTCCTGATACTGCAAAAATTTCAGGGAACCCATCTTTTTCAACATCTGCAAAAACAAGTGAACTGACCTGCTTTATCGGAACAGCTATCTGTGGCCATCCAGGCTGGTCCCACTCATTTTTTATATCGAGGTCCATAATTTTGTCGGAAAGACCTATGTTGGTCACCCAGATATGGGTAAAAGACTTGTTGTTGCTTCTGGTGCTGGGATATGTATAAGGAGTAAAAGAGCTGTTATTCCCCCTGTAATACATATCCTCCTGCAGACCAAAACCTGTATAATAATTCCCCCCAAAATCGATTATTCCATCAGCCTCTTCCAAAGCTATGAATCTACGGTCTTTGTCGAGCTGAAGCTGATTTTCTGAAAAATTATCTATTCCATCTCCATCATGATCAAGATAAGCCACCCCTTCATCAACATGCCAGATCAAAATACCTGAACCGGGCAGAAGATAATCATATTCCCTCTGGTTATTATGGGTAGTATCTGAGAGACCCAAAAATACACCAGACAAACTATCCCTATCAAGCCAAGGATATGGTAAACCATCCAGATCTACTTGTCTGTTCTCGATCAGAAAATATTCGAAGGAATTTATTGGAACCTTTATCATCTGAATTTCACCAGTTAAAAGCTCAGAGGCAAAAAGCCTCATGTGCTCTTTATTTCTTTTCTCCACAGGACTAATAAATCCCAAAAAAGCCTTTGACCAAGCATCAGGATAAACGGGCAAAATCCCTGTGGGATAGGTAAAACAGCTATCCAATCCCTCTACACCCACATTTTGAGCATTGTTGTCCATTAATGAAAAATCGCCCACCTGAGTAATAAATGTCTGAGTATTATATAAATCGACCAGACCAAGCTGGTGACCGAACTCGTGGGCAAAAACAGCATTTAAAGCAGTTATCCTGTTATCCTGAGAGCAGGTCTCAGGAATGATAAGCCCGTCCCAGATAGTATCAGGACGTTCACCCACCAAAAGAGGCTCACCGAAAATAATAAAACCGGTGAAAAGATCAGATGGAGTGGGCTCTGGACCCCATCCCCCTAAATCGTGCTGTCTGTCAGAGCCAGCATGAAACAGAACAAAGCTTTTATATAGGGAGAAATCTATTTGATCCAAAGAGGATGTATCTGCTAATTTAAAAGAGTGTCTGAAAAAAGAATCGAGTTGGTCCACCGGAAAGTTAAAAGGATCTGGCGCAGAATCCAGGCTACCGTAATGGGACATGGTGTAAGGGAGAGTATAAGCGGTATCACCTTTTGGGTAAACATCGAAGCTATCGATTAGAACTTTCCCCTTTGAAACTATCCACCAGTAATTTGCCAAAGCCTTAAGATGAGCTTCAAAATAAGCTCTGTTATGAGGTGCTGGATCTATGATGTGATGAGCACTATCGTAAAACTGCTGGTAGCTTTTGAGGTCGAACTGACCATCACCGGTTGTGGTAGGGTCATCTGGCTCCTCTTTTTGGGATTGAACTCTTATCGCTAAAATTTTAATTCTTTTCGGCTCAGGTGTTTTTTTGCTCAAGATGGGAAGTCCATAAGGATGCACACGCTCTAACCCAAGAAGGTTTCTTTTTGAGACATCGCTTTTGAAAGAAAAAGAAGGCTTTTTCTCTTCGATTTTCTTTACTGAAAAGATTTTAATTCTTTTTGCCAGAGCTAAATTTAAAAAAACCAAAAAAATAATCAAAAAGTTTAAAAAAAACTTAATCTTCATCAGAATCTACCTGTTAAAGAAAATCTCATGGTGTTGGTCAGAATATCATCTCGAGAGGAAGGGATATAGGCAAAATCGAATCTGAAGACATTGTATTGCAAGCCTGCGCCCAAGGTGAATGCCTCTCTAACTCCAGCTTTATCATATAGGTAGCCTGCTCTTAGAGCGAAAAAGTTAGCATACCAATATTCCATTCCAGCGTTCAGAATCGCTTCATTCTCCACCATCTCATAATTTACTTCACCCAACAAAGTTAGCCTATTGTAAGGGGTATCGAATAAGCGATAACCCAATCCTGTGCCCAGATTAGTTGGCAAGGGGTCACCTTGCGCATAATCCGAATATGAGATATCAGGTCCCACGTTGGTGAGAGCAACACCCAATCTCAATCTTTTTATAGGAGTCTGGTATAAAATTCCAGCATCCAGAGCAAGTGAGATTCCTGTTCCCTTACCCTCGGAAGGTCCTTCCCCGCTCCTATATCCTTCAGCAGCTAAGTGGGAATGGATTATCTTGGCATTGAGTCCTCCAGATAATTCGGTAGTGAGCTTGGTTCCATAGGATAGGGTGAGTGCAGTCTCGTAACTTTGGAAAGTGCCTAATGGCTCACCTATCTCCGATGTCCTCTGCATCTCACCATAAGACAAAAAGGTTATATTTCCTCCAAAAGATCCCCATCCCTCAAAATGTTGAACATAAGAGAGATATTCATAATAAAGGTCCAAACCGAACTCAGGTAAAAGATTGGTATGCATAAAGGTCATCTCCCTTTTCGCATGAGCATAGATCACCACTTTATCCTCTGTTACAAACCAGAGTTCACCATCCATCTCTTTTATATCGTAAGTCTTAGCTTTTCCAAGCCCTATATGATGATATCTATTCCAACTTGAACCATCGAATTTTAATGTGCCGAATTGGGTCCCCACATATATTCCACTTTTGCCAAAAGGACAAATCGATAAGATTTTGCTTCCGGTTGCATTATGATAAACATAAATTTTCTCCTCTGGCTCTAAATCCTCTGTCTTTAAATTATTATACTCAGTAATTCTTTTTACAAGCATTTGGACCCTTTTAGGGTCTTTGGTATGAAGAAATTTCTGTGCCACATCAACTACTTTCTCTTTTTCTTTTGCGGTATATAGCTTATAACCGAAATTTATCCATCGCCCATCTGCAAAGGCTTTAATCCCCATCAAAGTCCCTACCCATAAGGTTCCGCTTTTGTCCAAGGATAGAGCTGTGATCTCTGAGTTTATCCCCAGATGATAGGGAAGCTTGAGATTCTGGCCTAAAGAGAGGTCTTTATCTTTCAAAGCATTTGTTTTTAAAACCGCTTTTTTTACCTTTTCTATCCTGTTTTGGTTCTCTGACCCTATAAATCTTTTAACTATTTTGTCCAGATCATCTCCGCTCTTAACAGTATACATAAAAAAAGGCTCCCACTTTCCATTTTCAAATCTCGCCAGACCTCTTTTAGTCGCGACCCAGAGTTTAGCCTCTTTTTCAACCACTATCTGGGTTACAAAATTATCCGGCAAATTTAGACCAACAGAATAAAACGTCCATTTTTTCCCATCAAATTTAGCTAATCCTGAGCTTGTACCTGCCCATATAGTGCCTCTGTGAGTCCTGGTTAAAGAAGTTATATTTTCATCCAAAAGCCCATCTGAGGAACCATACCTTTTCCACACCATCCTATCATAGCGGAAAAGACCAGATTTAGTTCCTATCCATAACTCCTTACTACTTGAGATGATGGTGGTCAAACTTTCTGAAAGGGCTAAGCGGAATGGTATCTTTACTTTTTCAGCCAGAAATTTTTGTGTGGATGTCTCCAAAAGCATTGAAATCTCATCCAACTCCTTCGATGAAAGATTTGTATCTGCTAGAAAATCCTTGACCTTGTGGTCCAACTGAGCTAAAATCTGTTGATTTAAAAGGCATTTCTCCCAGCTTTCAAGAACTTTCTCAAACAAACTGTCCAAAAAAGAGGTGGCTTGGTAATCTGGAGGTAAAAGCTCTTTGATCTTTGTTCTTATTTTTTCAAGGGAGTCTTTATCTATGAAATTGTTTTCTGTAGCCACCTTATAAGTCATCTTTTTTTTCTTTTCCTCGTCTTTTTCCTGGGTCAATTTTATTACGATGCTTTCAACAGACTCACCCGGGGTGGTAGGATAAGTTTTATAATTTACCCACTTTTTCCCATTCCACAAAAGAAGATCAGAAAAACTTATCGCCCAGATATCATAACCTTTGAAATTCCTTTCTGGGAGCTCATTTTTTAAAAGTGCTATCTTTTTTATTTTGAATTCTTCAGGAATTACATATTCAAACCACTCCTCGGTCAAAGGATATGTGCCTAATCCAGCTGGGTTCCAGTGAGTTGCTGTGGCATCATCAGATAAAGCAATAAAAGACTCACCCATCCCAGCAGCTCTTGCTCCGGCTGGAAGAGTCAAAAATAAAACACCTGCTTTGCTAACAGCTAAAATATCTTGTGCCAAAAAGAAAACTAAAATTATTCCTAACGAAATCGTCAAGATGCTCCGCAAAATAAAAACTGATTTTTTCATAAGACCTCCAATCAAACTATTTTCTATCTCTTGATCTTCGATAAGCTTTTTAAAATAAAATATAATCCATTAAATTTCTTCGGCAAGGGGTAGAAAAAACTAAAATTCAATGCATCACCACCATCTTACCGAAAGCCTCTGCTTTTTTTCCACCTCCTTTTATTTCTCCAAAAGCAACTATTTTGTATATATATACGCCGTTTGCCACAAAATCTCCATCCTGGTCTTTTCCATCCCAGAATACAAGGCCTTGTGAATTGGACAACGAACTAATTGTTCTGATTAACTTCCCGGCCAAGGTATAAATTTTTATCTCCACTCTTTCCACCTCTCCTAAAACCCTATACCAGAAATAGGTATTCTCGGAAAAAGGATTAGGGTAGTTCAAAACCTCTGTGATTTTAAAATCCGAGCTCGAAAAAAGACCAAACTTAAATTTTTTCAAAGATGAGTTGTTGAAATTATCCCAGGCTTTTACTTTTAAAAAATGCTCTCCGGGTGAAAGCCCGGATAATCGGTAAAAAATCGAGCCTCTCTGATAGTTGTTAACATCGTATTCGAAATTATCTGTGAGTTCGATTTGACTTTCCCAATCATCATCAAAAATCAAAGTAATTCCATGCCCTACCTCACCGGTGAGATTGATCCCGCTCGAATCAAAAATATCTAAAATCATAGTTGCTCCAAGTCCAACAAAATCTCCTTCCTGAAAATCTGGATAACCCGAAAAGCTTAACTTTATCTCCGGACCCAAAGTATCGACAAAACTGGTATCGGAGCCCCAGACCACCAAGGAATCTAAAGCTCCCGCTCCATCTGTGGAAAAGTCCTTTACAACGTATACGCTTAATCTCGCAGTGTTACCTCCATAGCTTATGTCCTTAGGAACAAAAAAGCTCGCCTCAAATTCACCAGATTTTACCTCCACATTTCCTCGAAAGATAACCTGCCCTGAAATATCATAGGATAAAATCGACTCATTGGGCGCCAGATGAGACCTTTCTTTATTGCAATCGAATGCCAAAATATATGCAACCCCTGAAAAATCCTTCTTTAAATTCCCCTGCTGATCTGTTACTTCTCCTTTAAAGCTCGTCAATTTAAGTGCAGACAAAGTATCTGGGTTTACATCCTTTATTTTCACCAAAAGTTCAGGAGAAGCTAATCTAATAGAAGGGTCTCCTAAAAGAACATAATATCTATCATTATAATTTGACTTTCTGGAAAGTTTTGCTGAAAAAAGCGCCTCTCCAATCTTCATCTCTGATTCTAATAGGTAATCGTAAAAAGCATAGTTCAACTGTGCATTAGCCCCAGCCGAAACCAAACCTGTTGATGAGATCACTCCTATTGCTCCTTTTGATTCAACTCTTACTAAATCCTCAGCCATAGATTCTTTTAAAGGGTTGAAAAATATAGCGTTTGAACAGGTGGCTGAGAATACCAGTGGATACATTCCCTTGTTTTCCAATCTTGGAATATCCTCAGCCCTTTTAAATACCTCCTCATGAGCCCATTGCTGTGTGTTTCCATGACCGATCCAGTTGAGCAGAACTGTTCCATCATTAAATGCATCCACAATAGCGTCTCCAACCTCAGGCTTATGCCCGTTCACATCAAAAGGAAAATCCAAAAGGTAGATTTTGTTTAAATTAAAAGAGTTGGGTATATGAGATTTTGATAAAGTCTCTGTATCAAGGGTGTGATAACCCCATAAGGGATCAGTCTTAGAATACCCAGCATTGAAATCGTCAGCAACTAATGTTACACTATTTCGCCATTTTCCGAAAACTGGGTCTTTCTCATACTCTAAGATTTTATCAACAAAAGCTTTTACCTCAAAACCAGATTTTGCCGGGAACCTACCGATTATCATATCAACTTCACCTTCTGAGTCAGAATCCAAATCTCCCGGTTTTCCAAAATATACGAAATTGTCATCTGAAACCGGGAAATATGCCACAAAGGGAGGAATCTTGCTTTTTGGACTTACACCTAAATTGTTCTTATAATCGTAGTTTCCATCACCGACCAAAAGGACAAAGCTTGGTCTGGGGGATTGCCAATACTGAAAGCTAAATTTCAGAAAATCCCTTATTGCAACAGGGTCGAAAAGCCCCCAGGAGAACTCATCATAGATATCAGTTACATCGATTATTTCAACCTCACTACCTTTTTCTTCTTTAAAATTCTCATATTCAGAAAGGTATTGGTAAAAATCAGGATGAGTTATCACCAGGATGTCTGCTTGATTTAAAGGCTGTTTCAAATTAGATTTACTATCGAAAGTAATTGATTTAGGATGAATAAAATCATCCCCAGATAAAAGATAATATCTTTTTTTACTTTCATTTTTTAGTTCATCTTGAAATTTCAAGGTATCATTTTCAAGCTGAAAACCCTTTATCTTTTGTGGCTCAAACCTATCTGTTATCTCAAAAAGAAGAGAACAAGCAGAGGTCACGCCTGAAATCTGATATTGGATAACCCCGGATGTATCAGGTGATTCGAATAAAAGTTTATTTTTTTCTGCTCGAAATTTTTTCATATACTCGATCTCATACCAGTCGAAATAGACAGAATTTTCGAATTCAAAATATATTCTGTTCTTACCATCTATTAAACGATTGGATATGGCATAGGTGATATTATCAGTTGAATCTAAAAGTAAAGCATCTGTTTCATTAACCTTTATATTCTCAGCGTAGGCGGATCTGGCTTTGACTTTTATTATCGCATCTTCACCAACTTCCACATTGGTCAATGTATCATAATGAGAAAAAATATTATTTCTAGATTCATACCAGTTAAAGTAATCTCTAATATATCCACCTGATACATAAACCTCATTTTCTTTCTCTTGAAAGACTCGGTCTTTAAATTTTTGGGGGACGAAAAAATTAGTTGGTTTTAAGCTACCATCACCATCTTTTATTCTTTTGGCTGAATCAGGAAAAGACCCTGAAAATGTAATCCAGAAGATATTCTTATCGGTGTAATGGTTTATGTAATGCTGATATTCACCTTTAGATGTGTCATATTCCCAGTTATTTACGCCCCAGCCGTAGAAGAGGATATAATCATCCCAATCAAATTTTTCATCCTCCTCCCCAAAGACTTTTATTGATAATTCTTTTAATTCCGGTCTGGGTTTAGAATTGTCCAATGGAAGCTCCTTGCCACCACCATTGAAAATCCTTATCTTTTTCGGGTTTATTCCATCCACATCTATTCCAGCATTTTCCAGATCAGATCGGTCTATTTTATAGACTCCCTCATTTTCAACCTCGATTTTATACCAGAAATCTGAGAAAAAAAATGGAGATTCACCATATGTTTTGAAAAGTGTTGGTTTCTCTCTTTTTTTACGGAATGCCTTTGCCTTTTGATAATTCAAAAGTATTGTCTTATAGATTTTTTCAAAAGGCTCTTTTCTCTCAGTTGGCTTTTTTTCAAAAGCTTTTTTACCCAAAAACTCTAAAGCCAAAGTCATAGACTCATAGAACCTTATTTTTTTCTTTTGTGGATTGAACTGAACCGGATTTATCATTACTCGCACAATTCTCTGATCTCTTATCCAGAAAGGAGTCTCCAATTTTAGGATATCTTCTGGATAAAACTTATCTTTGGTATAAGTTTTTTGATCCTCTAAGAAAATAGGGGTTCCTATCTCATCTAAATCGTAATGAATCTCAGGAACAGGGGCAATAAATAAATCAGAAAACTCTTTATATTCGTAGTTTAAAACTCTTACTTTAATTTCACATCCTGAAGGTATTCCTAAAATCACAATCCTTTGAGGCAACTGAGGTTTACCAGTGCTTTCGTTCTGGGCGCAATTGGGAATTCGAATCAAATCATAGGTTTTTTTATCTATCTCTTGATCTTCGATTTTTATTTTAAAAGTGGTAAATTGTGGAACATTATATTGAAATAATACCCCATCCTCATCAGATCTTAAAAGCTCAATATCCGGGTATTCAGATGAGGCAAAGGAGGTTATAGTAGAAAATCCGAAGGATTCATAGAATATCAAAAAAAGAATAATTACAAGCCTATAGTTCATAAATTTTTTTAATAAAAAAACCGAGTTTTTCACAAAAATTCCAAAAGCACTCGGCTTGACCAAGCCTTGAGGTTAATAGTCAAAGGTACTCTCATTCTAACAGATAATCTTTTATTAACGAAAACTCATTTTTAAAAACCTTTAACTATTTTCCTATAGACCTTTCCTTTTTAACTTCTCTTTTATTATACGTTAAACTTTTAATTTGTCAAGATTTTTCTTTTATCTAAAGATAATTTAACTACCTTGAGTTTAGCAAGGGTAGAAAGTAGCGTTAGGGTAGAGATAGCGAAGATTCGGATAAAACTACAAAATCCGAAGGATTCATCGAAGATCAAGAGATAGAATCTGTTTAATCTGTTGGGAATATATATGTACACCTATACACAGATTTCATCTGGACAAAAAACTCAACTATGGACTATCGACTATTAGCCATAAGCAATCCCACATAAACGGGGGGGAATTCTACCTGTCATAATTCAAAACCTTTTTCAAAAGTTCCTCGATCTCTTTTACTGTAAAAGGCTTGGTTAAAAATCCATCTGCTTTGGCGTCGTACACTTCTTTTTCAGTCGATGGTTTCTCATAAGCGGTTATAACAATCACCGGCAAATCCGGAACACTCCCCTTGATCGACTTTAAAAGCTCCATACCATTCAACTTAGGCATCTTGATGTCAGTTATCACCATATCGAAATTCTGTGATTTTAGATATTTTAAAGCTTCCTCCCCATCATTTGCCTGGATACTTTTAAATTCGAAGATATCCAGGATATCTGATAAGAGATTTGCCATATGAGGATTATCTTCAACAATTAACATCTTTTTATATCTAACCATAATTTTTTTACCCTTTTACATTCGCCCCCTATTTTAGATTCTATATCGGCTTTATTTAAAAAAACTATAAGAAGTGGAACTTAATCTTGCCATCAAAATTTTGAAGCCTCTTTAAACTCCACCTTTTCCCCCTGATTTTCACCTGAGTTTTTCTTTCCCCAATTTTTTTTTCTGTTATAGTTCCAAATCTGTAAAGGAAAGATAAAAAACCGAGCTTGGAATTTTCAAGGACAACAACTCCCTCAACTATATCCTCAGATAAGTGTCTGTCTAAAAGATCTGTCAATTTCTCGATCCCCACACCTTGTTCTGCGCAGATAAAAACGAAATCAGAACCACAGGTTACATTCTGAACATAGGGGAAATCCCCATCCAGCTTATCGATTTTGTTGAAGACCATGATAGTGGGCGTCTCTTTTGAACCAAGCTCCGCTAAAACCTCGTTTGCCCTCTTTATCTGGTTTCTGAAATCCGGATGTGAAATATCCACCAGGTGCAACAAAAGATCAGCTAATCTGACCTCATCTAAGGTGGAGCGAAAGGAGGCGATAAGGTGATGTGGAAGCTTACGGATGAATCCTATTGTATCGGTTAATACTACATTTGCGGAGCATCTTGACGATTTTGAGAATTTTAAAATCCGGGTAGTGGAATCCAATGTAGAGAAAAGCTTTTTCTCCACAAAAACAGATGCCTCGGTTAGTCTATTAAAAAGGGTAGATTTCCCCACATTAGTGTAACCGACTAAACATATTTTAAACAAATCCGCTCGATTTTTCCTCTGGATTTTTCTCTCATTATCTATTTTAACCAAGACCTTCTCTAAGTCAGCTATCCTTTTTCTGGTCTGACGGCGGTCAACCTCCAGCTGTGTCTCCCCAGGACCCTTTGTCCCTATACCTCCATATTGACGTGAGAGGTGTTCCCACCTACCAGCAAGCCTGGGCAAAAGGTATTTTAATTGGGCTAAAGCAACCTGAGTCTTAGCTTCTTTAGTTCTGGCTCTTTTGGCAAATATGTCTAAGATAAGAGATGACCTATCGATAACCTTCACATCTGTCCTGTCCTCAATATTGTAGATCTGAGCAGGGGAGAGGTCGTCATCGAAAATTATAATATCTATTTTTTCCCCTTCGCATATTTTTTTTATCTGGTCTATTTTACCCTTGCCAATAAAAAAGGCTGGGTTAAGCTTTTTTCTATCCTGAACAACTGTATCCACAACCTCAGCTCCAGCGGTTTCAGCTAAAAGCTTAAGCTCAGCCAGACAATCCTGGTGGGTAAAGTCATCTATTGTGGGAAGCTTTACCCCTACTAAGAGGGCTTTTTCTTTTTGCTTAAAATCCTGAGTTTGGTACATCAACCTCCGTTAAATTTTTACTACGACATCAATTTGCTGTCTTGTGAAAAAATCCTGAAAAAACTTTTAAAATCAAAATTCACCCTTTTCTATAATTGATACGATTTTTCTCAAGAAAATGAGGTTAAAAACACCTTATTCTATATCTTTCGGATCAAAAAAAATCTGTTTTTATCTTTTCTTTTAATATTTTATAAAAATTTTTCGCCTCCTCTTTTTTCACATTTCCTTTGGGAATATCCAAAACTTCCACCTCGATTATCTTTGAAAAAAAATCTATTTTTATCTTCTGACCTGTTTTTATTTTTTTGGAGGCTTTAGCTTTCTGTCCACCCACATAAACTATACCATTCTCGCAGGCTTTCTTAGCTACACTTCTCCTTTTTATCAAGCGGGTATCTGATAGGAAAATATCGAGCCTCAAGTTATTCTTCTAACCTCACCTCCACATAAGTTTTCTCTCGTAGGTTTTTCAACCACTCCACAATCTTTTGGTTGGTCTTTTTCCTTTTAGCCATATCTTTAATGGTATCCCAATCTAATTCTTTGGTAAGCTTCCTTTTTTCTTGTTTATCCAAAATTTTCACTATATGGATTCCGAAATCTGTTAAAACCGGTCTACCTATTTCTCCTTTTTCCGGAGAGCTTATTGTTCTTTTGAGATTTTCGTCCATCTGTTCTAAAGGATACCAGCCCAGCTCCCCGCCTAGCTTTTTGGACTCCTCGTCATCGGAGAACTTTTTTGCTAAACTTGCGAAATCTTCTCCTTTCTGTAACAACTGATAGATACTGTCAGCTTTTCCCCAAATTCTTGCTGAATCCTCAGAAGAAGGTCTTGCTGAGATAAGTATATGCCTTGCAGATATGAGGCTATCGATTTTCTTTTCTACCTTAATAATATGATATCCGAGCTTTGTCTTGGCTATCCCGGCCTCACCAGGGTTTAAGGATAATGCGGTCTTTTCAAATTCTGGCAGAAGGTCACCCTTTTTAAAAAATCCTAAATCTCCACCTCTATCCTTGGTAGGGTCATCAGAATAAATCAAAGCTAGACTGGCAAAATCCTCCCCCGATTTTGCCTTGTTTAAAATCATCTCTGCCTTTTTATACAGAAAGTCCAGAGTCTTCTCCGATGGAAAAATCGAAAAAAGGATATGACTTAACCGAACTGCCTCCTCTTGTTCTGGAAGGCTATCTTTGTAAACCTGATAGAAATCCTTTACCTCCTTGGAGGAAACGCTAACCCCGGAGAGCTTTAAAGAGATTAGTTTCTCCATCAAAAGCTGTGATTTTATTTGCGCTCTATATTTCCTTTTGAGCTCTTTTAAGGTTAAGTTCTCCTTTTCCAACTCCTCTAAAAAAGCTGTCTCAGAACCGAATTGTTCCTTAATTCTTTCAATCTGAGCATCTATTGCCTGATCCACCTCCTCAGACTTAACCTCCAAAAGAGTGTCCTTTTCCGCCTGGATCAAGATCAGCTTATCATTTATCATCTGCTCTAATAACTCTTTTTTTATCCTCATCTTTTCCTGTGAGTCTATAATCTCAAGTTTTAGCTGAGAAGTATATAGAGCATATTGTGACTTAAGCTCAGATTGTAAAATTATCTTATCTCCCACAACCGCTATAATTCTATCGAGTATCTCTTGAGAAAAAGTAAGATTAAAAAGAAGTAAAAATAAAAAGAAGATAAAAGGTAGTTTTTTTCTCATTTGGTATCAAAAGAACAATACAAAAAACTAATCTTTAGTTTTAAAAAAAGCTTACTCGGCAATTGACTATTGTTATTCCTTTTGGGAAGTATCTTTAATTTCCTCAACAAAGCTAGCCCAGCCATATCTTTCTATCTTAGCTTTCTTTTTAAGTTTCTTCAAAAAGGATTCTACTTTTTCTTTTCTTTTCTGGTCATCGAGATATGAAAAGATTTGAGCTTTTACAAGCTCGAACTCTCTTTCTGTTCCTTTTTTCTTTTTGTCCTTTATAAAAAGGATATGCCAGCCCCATTCGGTTTGAAAAGGTTTAGTCACCTCTCCAATTTTATGGCTGAATGCCTGTTCAGCAATCTGAGGATGAACAGAAAGTCTATCAAAGCAACCTATATCCCCACCTTTTTCTCTGGTTTCAAAATCAATGCTCATTCGGTTTGCAACCTTGGAAAAAGGCTCACCTTTTTTAATCCTTTTAAAAGCAGAATCTGCATCCTCTTTTTTGGCTAAAAGGATCTGGGAAGCACAGACCTCATCGTTTTCCCTTCTGAATCTCTCCTTTTGTTTTTGATAGAATTCCTCTGCTTCTTTTTCGGAAGCGAATATATTCTCACCAAACTCTTTTTGTAAGAAATTCACAACAACTAAATCCTTGATCATATTCTTTATGTCGCGTTTTAAATTTTGATTCTGGTCAAATCTTCTTCTTTTGGCTTTTTGATAAATTAACTCGTTGTCGATCCATCTGCGAACATAATCTCTTTTTTGCTCGATGGTTACAGTATCATATTGTGAAAATACCCTTTCCACATCCTCCTCAGTTAAGTTCTCTTTATTAACCTGTGCAACCACCCCCCCTCTCTTTTCTCCGCAACTCAAAATTCCAAAAAATATTACACACACTAAGATGAAAAAAACTAATCTTTTTAACAAAAATGACATCTTGATTCTCCAAAAATCCCTAGTGTGGTGTCTCTAACATTTCTTTACACTGTCATTGCGAAGCAATCTCTTGCCGGGATTCCTCGCAAAGCTAAGGAATGACAGGATAGTAAAGCTATTGTGAGACACTACACTGGAGATATTTTTCTTTATTATTCAGGCTTTGTTATCAAGGCGTTCTCCAGAACATCCTCGTAGATTTCGACATTCAACTTCTTTTTCATCTCGGAAAGAAACTCATCGAAGATTTTCATCTTTTTTTCACCTTTAATTGTATTTTTTACCATTACCCTTACCTCATCCAAACCTTTCTGTCTGCCTCCTTTCTTATCCAGAAGCTCTATTATAGACCATCCTTTTTTATACTTGAAATCCTGGATAGAGACAGGTCCACCCACCTTCCCTTTTTTCATCTTCATAGCATAATCGAATATCTCAGGATAGCGAGTCCTTTTAATATAGCCTAAATCACCACCACGAGCTTTAACATGCTCCCGAACAGTCCTTTGGCCAGCCAACTTTGAAAAATCTGCTCCAGCTTTGATCTGAGCTAACAATTCCTCAGCTTCAGCCTTAGTCCTCACCATTATCTCCCTCACATGAACCTCAGCATCCTGCACAAACATCTCCTTGTTCTTCTCATAATATTCTTTTATCTCCTCATCTGATGCATCAATCTCTTTAAACAAAACACCATATTTCATATTCTCCGCAAATTTTTGTTCTTTGAGATCTTCTAATGCCTCTTTATATTCCTCTGATTTGTCCAGTCCCCTTTTTATCGCCTCCTGGTGCAAAAGGGTTGGCACAAAAAGCTGGTAGACCCAAACATCGAAAGTTTGAGGGTCTGTTATTCGCGGTCGCCTTGGAAAAGGGATTTTGTTAAATTCCTCTAAAAACTGAGATACTTTAAGTTCTCCCCTATCATAGGTAGCTAAAATCAGCTCTTTATCTTCAGGAGTTACTTTTGTTGGATCCCAGGGGGTTAAAGGAAGAGTAATACTATCACCACTCTCGATTATTCCGAAAGGTGCTAAAAGCTTTTCTTTTGTCTCTGAAACTACTTCAAAGTGCAACCTTTCTTTAAGCTCTTCAATAAAGCCATACCCTAATTCCTGTTGTCTCGTTCTCTGTAAATTTGTTTTTAAAAAATCCTTGATCTCCTCATAGGGCTTCTGCTCCCTTTTTCTTTTTTCCTCAACTTTGATCACATGCCAGCCGTAAAATGTTTTTACCGGCTTTGAGATATCCCTCTCTTTTAACTTAAAAACAACTTCCCTGAATTCGAGAAACATACGGTCATAAATGAAAAAACCCAAATCCCCTCCTTTATCCTTTGTCAGGGTATCCTGAGAAAACTCCGAAGCAAGCTTTTCAAATTCCTCACCCTTCATCAATCTCTCATACACTTTTTTCGCTTCACTTTCATCCTTTACCAAAATATGTCTTAAATGAATCTCCTCACTTAATTTTTTGTAGTAATCCTTAAGCTCTTTCTCAGTTGGAACAGCTTTATTTAAAACCTCAATTTCATAAAGCTGTTTAATCAACAAATCCCTTTTCTGAGCTTCGATTACCTTATTTAATTCAGCAATAGTATCCATCTTTTGCTCATAAGCACCTGCAACTAAAATCTTTTGTTCGATCAAACGATTGAGGAAATTTTTCCTCATCGCTAATTCCTGTTCCGGGGAGTCAAATTTTATTCCCACCGCTTTTTTAAATTTCTGATCGAACTTTTTTAGAATTATCTTCTCATCTCCTATTTGAGCAACAATCTTTTCTTTCTTAGCACAGGAAAAAAAGACCAAGGAAGCCAAAATAAAAAACAGAAAAAAATAGAATCTTTTCATTTTTTTCTCCTCTTTTTAAATTTTCACAGACCTAATATATCACATCTTATAGATTTTGCAAGAGCTTTTTTATAAATAAAGCATTATTTTTTATTTTTTTTCCTTTGAGAAAAATTATGATTTTGAAATCACCAGAACCTACAAACTCCAATGGAAGTTTTATCTTCTTGGTGATTTTCTCTATCTTTTTTTTATTTATCTTTTCTTTTGAATCGAATTCTATCTCCAATCTATCTTTTTTTAACCAGATAGCAGATATTAAATTCTTTTGGGCGATCAATTTGGATTGGGCTAAAGTTAAAAGGTCTAAAATCTGTTGCGGTGCTCTGCCAAAACGATCAACTATCTCAATCTTGAGTTCTTCAAGTGACTCTAAGGTTTTTGAATCTGCTATCTTCTGATATATCTCAACTCTTTGTTTATCGTCCGGAATATAGGTTGGAGGAATGTATAAATCTAAGTCAACTCTGATTTTTGTCTCTGGTTTTTTTGTTACTTTTTCACCTTTGAGCTCCCTTATCGCCTCATCCAAAAGCTTACAATAAAGGTCATAACCGATCTCCTCGATGAATCCGTGTTGTTGTAGTCCTAATATATTTCCGGCTCCCCTTATCTCCAGATCTCGCAAAGAGAGGTAAAACCCTGAGCCCAATTCGGTATATTGTAAGATAGCCTTTAATCTTTTCTTGGCAGTCTCATTTAACACCTTTAACGGCGGGATCAAAAGATAAGCATACGCTTTCTGGTTAGACCTTCCCACTCTACCTCTGAGCTGATAAAGCTGAGCCAAGCCGAATCGGTCTGCTCTGTTGATTATCATAGTATTCACATTGGGTATGTCCAGACCAGACTCGATGATACTTGTTGCCAAAAGGCAGTCGTACTTTTTTTCCAGAAAATCGAGCATCACCCTTTCTAAGGTTTTCTCCTCCATCTGCCCATGGGCTATGCCAATCCTCAGGCGAGGCAAAAGGAGTTGCAAAAATCTATAAATGGATTCTATCGAGTGGACCCGATTATGAACAAAATAGACTTGCCCACCTCTGTCTATCTCCCTTAAGATCGCTTCGAAAATAACCTCAGGGTCGAACTGTAAGACCTCAGTATGTATAGGTAACCTCTCCTTTGGAGGGGTATTGATTACCGACATATCTTTAATACCATATAAGGAAAGCTGCATAGTTCTGGGTATGGGTGTGGCGGTCAGGGTCAAAACATCCACCAAGGTTTTTAGTTTTTTAATCTTCTCTTTATGAGCCACGCCAAATCTTTGTTCCTCGTCAATTATCAAAAGACCTAATTCTTTGAACTTCACATCGTTTTGTAAAAGCCGGTGTGTTCCGATGATGACATCGATTTTACCCTGTTTCAACTCCTCTATTATTTTTTTCTGCTCAGCTCTTTTTTTAAAGCGGGATAACGTCTCAATTCTTAGCGGAAATTCTTTCAATCTATCGGAAAAAGTAGTGAGATGTTGCTGAGTAAGAATGGTTGTGGGCGCTAAGACTGCAACCTGCTTTCCATCCATAACACATTTGAAAGAAGCTCTTATTGCCACCTCAGTTTTTCCATAACCAACATCTCCACAAACCAACCTATCCATAGGAATGGGCTTTTCCATATCTTTTTTTATCGCATCAATTGCTTCTACCTGATCAGGAGTCTCCTCATATATAAATGAGGACTCCAGCTCCTTCTGCCATAAAGCATCAGGAGAGACGGGGTGTTTAGCCTTGGTTTTTCTTTCAGCATGGATTTTAATTAACTCTTTTGCCATATCCTTAATTGCCTTTTTAGTCCTTCTCTTCAAGTTCTCCCAGCTTGCTCCTCCCAATCTGGACAGTTTTGGCTCACCTTCCTTGCCCACGAATTTGTGAACCCGATTGAACTCCTCAATTGGAACATAGAGTTTATCTTCTCCCTCATACAAAAGCGAAAGGCAATCCCTTTTTCTCCCATCAACTAAAATCTCTTTTAGACCATCGTATCTCCCGATTCCAAAATCTATATGGACCACAAAATCCCCTTGGGACAAGGCATTATATGAGGACAGAGCAAGCCCCTCTTTAAATCTTTTTTTCCTTCTTTTTCTGAAATATCTTGAGAAGATCTGATGTTCAGTAAATAATTCCAACCCGATCTCAGGAAATGTAAATCCAGAACTGAGATACCCAATCTGAATCTCCACTTTATCAATCTGATTTTCTAAAAGCTCCGAAAGCCTCTGTTTCTGACCCTCATTCTCACACAAAATATAGGTCGAATAACCTCTATCTTTTTGTTCTTCTATCCTTTTTTTCAGAAAAAAGAGGTCAGAATCTATTCTTTGATGCTCTTTAATTTTTAAGTCTATGACCTCTTTTTTTGTATCTATAAAAGAGAGATTTTTAATATTTTGAAATTTTTTAATTTTTTCTTCGAATTCTTTTGGGCTTTCCCAAAGCTTTTCTGGATTAGGGACAAGCTCCCCCTTTTTTATGGTTTGATTATATGAGTTTTCTGTCTCCTCAAAGATATATTCTAACTGGTCTTGAATCAACTGAGGTTCATCTAAAAATAACAAAGATTTTTCACCGAAATAATCGAATAGTGTCGATTGTGGGATATCAAACAAACCTCCCATCCACTCCAGACCAGGTATCTCCTGGAAGAGGTTAATCTTTTGTCTTAGCTTATCCGCTTTTGAAGGATCTATCTTAGATAGGTATTCCTCAATTTTTTCATCGGAGATCAAGACTTCCCTCTTAGGTAAAATAACAGCATCTTTTATCTTTTTTGTAGTTCTTTGGGTTAAAATAGAAAATTCCCTTATCGACTCTATAACATCTCCAAAAAACTCAATCCTTACAGGGTCCTCAGAGGAATAAGGGAAAATATCTAAGATTCCTCCCCTTAAACTAAAAGAGCCTACTTCTTCAACCTGAGGATATCTTACAAAACCTAAATTCAGGAGTTTCTCAACTAAAAAAGAAAGATTTTTATTTTCACCTTTTTTTAAATTCAAACAACTATTTTTAAATTGGGATGGGGTTAAAGTCTTCTCAAAAGCAGACCTTACAGAGGCAACAGCTATAACATTTTTTTTTAAAATTAGATTAAATAAAGCTAAAAGCCTTTTTCCTATAACCTCGGATGAGGGAAAAGAGAACTCATATGGTAAAATCTCCCATGAAGGGAAATAAAAGACTTTTTCTTCTCCTAAAAAAGATATCAAATCATCTGCGATATTTTGTGCATCCTCTGGATTTGAAGTTATAACCAGGGTAGGAAGACCAAAATTTTCAAAAAGATAGGATAAAAAAAATCCCTTACTTGAGCCAGAAAGCCCGGAAACAAAAATATCTTTTTCCCCAGATTTGATCTTATCTTTTATCTTTTTTAAACTCTCTGATCTTTTAGCTAAATTTAAAATTGAATCTAAAGCCATAATACAAAAATCTTTCTATTTTAATAATACGGCTTTTGCGTATGCATCAAGAGATAAGATTTTTTTCTAAACGGATAAAAAAAACTTAAACCTTGCGGGCAACAACTATCATCCGAGGGGAATCTATTGTGTATTCTTTTAAATCAAAGTTTCCGTAAACTCCCTCCAAACTCAATTTTGCATCCTTTAAAAGCTTAATCAACTCGGAGAGGGAATAAATTCTTAAAGATATTGAATACTCTTTTCTTTTGTTATCCTCAAAGAGCAAGGTGCGAGAACTATCTATGCGACCCAAAAAAAGATCCAAAAAACTCTCCTCCAGCATCACAAAACTCTTCTTTTTCATCCAGTGTTTTGGTCTGAAACTTCTTATGAGATACTCACGATTTATTGTATCCAAAAAGAAGATACCATTCGGTTTTAAAGCTTTTGATACCCCCTTCAATACCTTCAGGTCATCTTCCTCTTGGTCGAAAAATCCAAAGGAGGTGAACATATTTATCACCGCATCAAATTTATTATTGAATGGAAGCTCTCTCATATCCCCCTCTAAAAACTCTATTTGCAGTCCTAAATTCTTTGAGGTTTCTTTTGCCCTCTCGATGAAAATTTTTGAAAGGTCATACCCGGTGACCTCAAATCCCCTTTGAGCCAGCTCAACCGAATGCCTTCCATATCCACAGCACAAATCCAAAATCTTTGCTTCTGGCTTTAAATCTAAAAGCTTTATTATCGAATCCACCTCCTTAGTAGTTCCCGGTTCCAGATGCGCATAAACCTCTAAATAGTGCTCGTCAAAAAGATCTTCCCACCAGATGTTTTCTTTTCTTTTATCACTTTTTTTCATCCTTTTACTCCTTGCTTTTTTTCCCAGATATTATATATCCAATCATTTTATAGACCAGTTTTGCTGTTAAAAAGTTCGGAGAAACATTTCCTGGTATAGGGGAAAGCTCAGTTATGTCAAATCCCACAACATTTTTTGTTTGAGCTAATCTTTTCAAAAGATATAAAGTTTCATACCATCCAATCCCTCCTGGCTCAGGTGTCCCAACTGAAGGCATTATTGATGGGTTTAAAAAATCTAAATCGAAGCTAAGATAAACATCCTCTGACAGGAGTTTTAAAACCTCATCAAAAAAAGAAAAGTTATCTTTTATCTTGTGGGCAAAAAAGAGTTTAATCTTTTTCTTCTTGGCAAAAGAGAGCTCATCTGTGCTTATGCTTCTTATCCCAACCCCAACATATGGGCAGAACTCACTTATTCTCCTCATAGCACAGGCATGGCTATATTTTGAGCCCTGATAAGAGTCTCTTAGGTCAGCATGGGCATCTAACTGCAGAACTGAGAGATTTTGGTACTTTTTTTTGAAAGCTTTAATCAAACCAACTGTGATAGTGTGCTCCCCTCCAATGCTTAAGATAATCTTTTTCTTTTCCAGAAGATTTTCAGCCACATCTTCTATCCTTTTTGTCATCTTCTCCGGGTTAGAAACAATAGGCTCCAACTCACCTAAGGTGCAAATCCCCTTTTCACAAGGCTCAAAACCTAACTCGCAGTCGAAAAGCTCAACCTCCTGCGATGCACAAATCAAAGCATTAGGACCGTATTTTGTCCCTTTTACAAAAGTTGTGCTCTCCTCATAAGGGATAGGAAGAAGAACAAAGTTAGAATATTCGAATTTTGAAAGCTTTTCCGGAAGAGCTAAAAAGTTATTGGGAGAAAAAAGATTTTTGTTTAGCACTTTAGTTAACTTTGTTTTAATCTCTTTTTATATCAAACGAGAAAGAAACCTATTACCTACTACCTATTACCTACCACCTACCACCTAAAACCTACCACCTAAAACCTAATTTCCCCCCTTCCAGCTTAAATCGAGGGTGTTTTCTTTTTTTAGCCAAATCTTTAGCTCCTTTGGCTAAAGCTGTGACCAGAAAAGGAAAAGCTATGGTTGCATCTGAATGAACTGTTATCATCTTAGCTTTTTTGTGAATCTTTCCCCAGGATTGTGCTTCTTGAAATGTGCATCCTGAAAGTCCTCCCCAGTATGGAGCATCAGTTGTTATCTGAATGGCGTATTTATGTCCGAGCTCTTTGTCTCCTAAAAAAAATGATGCTGTTACCTCAGCCTGCTGGATGAAATTCTTTGGAACACCTCCTCCAACATAGATCACACCTGTTGAAATCGAATTAAGAACAATATCTGCGGTTTCATTCACATCAGTTATCACATCGAACAAAAAGTTTTTTTTGAATTTTCTGTTGTAAGTAGCAATCGATATTCCGATGGAAGAATCAGCCACTGCAGGACAATAGATTGGAACCTTTGATTTATAAGCTTGTGTCAAAATCCCATCTATTTTTGAGATCTTAGATAATTCCTTACCCAGAAGATAAAAAAACTCCCTAGTGGTGTATGCTTTATCTGGCTCTAAGGTGAAAAGGAATAGGTCTGATACCCAATCATCTGTTTTGCGGAATTCAGCTTCTGAGGCAAATATGTCATATATTCTATCGATTCCCTTATCTTTAAGTTCGGTATCGCTAACCTGGGGGTCACCTATAAAGTGGTAATAACCTAAGGTTTCGTGAATGTCGTGGAATAGATTAGCACCGGTTGAGACCAGGCAATCGATGAACCTGTTTTTAATAAGATAAGCCATAATCTCCCTGAACCCCGCAGGAATCAAAGCGCCTGAAAACCCTAAAAATATAGTTGTTTTTCCTTTAAGCATCTGTTTCCATACATCCAGAGCTTTTGCCAGATTTCTTCCCTGAAAGGAGATATATTCCATATCTTTTAGAAGCTGGTCCAGATTTTTTTTAGGGTCAACCTTAAAAGGACGCGTAGGAGTCCGAAGGATTTTTTGTGTATCTGGGTGTTTTTTCATTTTTAATTACTCCAACATCTGCCTCGAATCACCGAGGATTATTTTATGCCACGTCTTCATAATCTTAATAGACTTTGCTTAATATCCCAGCTGGTTTAAAATTTACAGATTGCATCAAACTTTTCTTTTCTTCAATTTAGAATGAAGGTAGAAAACCTTTCTTGTAAAATAATCCAGTATTGCGAAATCTTCACCACACTCATCGCAATGATAATAAATAGTGCTCCGACCTTCAAATTGTTCATCGCTATCCACAATAATTACTTCCCACGTTTCAGAACTACAATCACAAATCTTGAATTTTTTCTCCATCATCTCATTAAGGCTTATCCTTGAATATTATGACCATGATTTTAAGCCAAAGTTGTGCCTCATTATCTTTTTTCCAATTGTTAAACTTACCACAAACAGCCTCTTCATTAGCAAAACCTCCCTTAGCTGTTCGAGAACCAAGCTCAAATGTTGTCATTATTCATATCTCCTATGGGTGCGTCTCTGCACTCTGTTGTAACTTAATCCCTTAATCCGGAACAAATATCGCAGCTGCTACCACCGTTGTCCACAATCCATTTTTATCACCTTTAGCCGATTGTGTAACACTGGTGGTTCGAACTATCTGGCCGGAGATTTTCCAGATCTCCTTTTTTTCATCATAAGACTTATCCGGATCGATCTCGATTCCCAAAGTGGTGGCAAGCATTGTAGCGGCTAAATCCTCAGCATAGTCTCCAGCTTTTTTC
>JAUWYR010000006.1 GCA_030615745.1 Candidatus Zixiibacteriota bacterium
TTTTATTCTTGCTTTTCTGATGCTTTGGGAATCCGAAGGATGTCCGAAGGACTCTTCGAGCTTCGCATAGGAATTCCCGAAGCTAAAAGGCAAAGGCAAATCCTTTTGCCGATGCATAAAACTATAACATCCCCAAAAACAATACATTCTCGTGCCCGCCAAGTCCCCCCGACCTGGCGGGAGAACCCTGTCGGGTCAGGGGGACCCGACAGGCACCTAATAGTAACGTAGGGGAGACCCTTGCCTGCCCGGCCAGGGTGGTCTCCCTAAAAGGGAGGGAATCCCCCCGCCAGAGGCGGGGGGATTTCGCCAAGTTCAACCAGCCCCTCCCTTACTTTTTTAACTTTTGGAATAATAACATCTCCCAAAGAAAAAGATAGGGGGCTATCAACTAAAGTATAATCAAAATATAGTCGAAAAGTAAAATTAAGGGGGAAAAATGAATGAGCTGTCTTTTTTGATCTTAGCTTTATCAGTTTTAGTCTTAGCCTGGGCTCTGGTCAGGGTAAATGAGAAGTTAGACCAGACTATAAAAACGGTTAGAAAATTCGAAAAGCTTTTTAATCTAATCAAAAAAAGAAAGTCCTCTTAAATAGCTTCCTCGATCTCTTTTATCTTCAAAAAACAATAAAATCCCAAATTTGCCCTGCTAAAGTTTTAACCCGAGTAGTCGATTATATGAACTGAATTTAAAACAACTACTTAGATGAATTTAAGTCAAATTTTTTATAAGTAAATAAGTCCCCCTCTATTTTTGGGGGTGAAAAAAATGTTTAGTCTGAAACTTAAAAAAGGAGGTGAAAGGCTCAAAAATTTTTTGCTGAAAGAAAATCTTTAAGTCAACTCATTAAGGAGGGAAAAAATTGAAAACAAAAAACAAGCTAAAAACAGCACTTCTTCGGTAGTGATACAGTCTTCTCGATTCCCTCTCAGAGATTGTTGAATTTTTTGCTTGACAAGTTTTTCCCTTTATCGTAAAATACTCGTAGTTGCTAAAGGAAGATAGCAGAATTTCGGTTTTTCGCCAGATATGCTTAATGATGCTTTAATTTGATTACAGAGCGGGGATGCCTTGAAAAGTAAGTTAGTTAAAACCAAATCAAAATCGACAGAGACAACGTTCAAAAGAAGGAGGTGGGCCTATAGTCAATTTACAGTAAGAACTTAATAACTAAAAGTTAACCTCTATTCCAAGAAGGAGGGATGGAAATTGTCAAAAAAACTATTTTTAAAGCTGATCTCATTGAGCTTGGTGTTATCCTTTTTGATGGTGCCCCTGATCCACGCAGGAGTCACCGGGAAGATATCCGGAATAATCAAAGACAGAGAGACCGGAGAGCTATTGCCCGGGGTGAGCGTGATGATTACCGGAACTACCAGGGGAGCTGCAACGAATATAAAAGGACAGTATTTCATTCTGAATGTGCCTCCCGGAAATTACAAGCTGAAAATCACACTCATGGGCTACGCTTCAACAGAGATCGAAAACGTTCAGGTATCGTTAGACTTGACCACCACCATTGATCTTGATTTAGCCTCCGAGGCGGTGGAGATAGCCGGTGTTACCGTGACCGCGGAGAGACCGATAATCGATCTGGATTTAACTTCCACAGCCCATAGAATCACTTCCGTGGACGTGATTCACCGTCCGGTGATCAACACTGACGGAATTGTCTACCGTACTCCCGGTGTGGTCTTTGACCCTATCGGTGGACCAATCAATCAAGGAACCCAGGGAACTGTGATCGGAAATGAAGGCGACAGGATAACCGACACCGCCAACCCGGGGATTACCTTGAGAGGAGGTCGTCCCCAGGAGGTAGTATATATGGTGGATGGGCTCTCTATCACCGATCCCATCCTGTCAGGTCAAGCCACCAATTTGAATCATTTTACTATCTCTGAGGTGCAGTTGATCACCAGCGGGTTCACTGCAGAATATGGTAATGCATTATCAGGTATCGTCAATTATGTCACCCAGGAGGGCGGAGCCAAGCTCTCCGGCCGATACCAGTATTCCACCGATGCAATTCTGGGAGATGACTATGATCTTGGAAGCAATGAGCACTTCTTAAGCTTCGCCGGTCCTGTGCCCGGCACAAAGGAGAAGCTAAACTTTTATTTGTCCGGCAATCTGTATCTGACTGACGATTGGATGCCCCGACTTCACAAGCTCCCTCACCACCAACAGCAGACCTACCGCACCCAAGGTAAGTTAACCTATAAGCTCACCCCTTCGATCACCCTGCGCACCGGTGGCTTCTTTAACCGCAGGCAATATGAAAGGTATGACCACACCTGGCTTTATAATCTGGAGGGTTTTGACTGTACTCTGGAGAAGGCCCAGCAGTTCTATATGGGTTTGACCCATATGCTTTCCAAAAGCACCTTTTACGACCTCAAAGTTGGTTACTTTAAAAACGATTATAGCATTGGCAGACGCTTGGACAGGAACTTTTTGGAACGCACTGCCTACGACCTGTACCCAACGGACACAGCAGCGGCAGAAGCCTACATTGCCGACCGTGAGAATGAGATCTGGGATGGCGAGTGGTGGAAGGACTACAAATTTCTTGAGGCAACCCCAGATACCAGCGAGTGGAGAAGATATCGAGAGCGCAGGCAGGAACAGAACTATCCTCTGGCTGTGGACAATTTGTTTTGGTCACACTATGATACCAGGACGTTCCAAACAAGAGGAAGTGAGGTCATCACCGGAAAGTTGGATATCACCAGTCAGGTCGATTTCCACAATCAGGTCAAAGCCGGTTTTGAGGTCAACTCCTATACGATCGACAGGCACTACAACAGCCTTCCCTGGGATGCTCAACCTTTCATAGATATCTATGAATATAAGCCTTTGGCCGGAGCCCTCTACATTCAGGACAAGATAGAATTCTCAGGACTTATAATTAATATCGGAGGGAGAGTGGATTATCTGAGCAAGGATGCTGATGCCTGGAAAGACGAGATGAACGTCCCAACCAGACCTGATCAACATCCCGATTCTGTTGGCGGAAGAACGGACCCGCTCTGGGGCAAGGAGACGGACGATAACATTACCTTCAGTCCCAGATTAGGGATCTCCCATCCTGTTTCTGACAAGATGACTGTCTTCTTCAATTACGGCCATTTTACTCAACAGCCACGCTTCTTAGAGCTCTACACCGTTCTGGCTCCTAACCTGCAGAGGGCAAATCAACGGGTGGGAAACCCCGAGTTGAAGCCTAGCAGAAACATACAATATGAGCTGGGTCTGAATCGTGCCATAACCCAGGATATGAAGTTCAACATCACCGCCTATTACAAGGACATCTACAACATGACCCAGTCCGAAAGGATCTTCATCGTGCCCCAGCCCTACGATGTTTTTAAGAACTTAGACTATGCCAACGTAAAAGGGATGGAGATGACCTTATCTCAGCGACCCAGAGGATATCTGGCCTTCAACTTGAGCTATGTTTTGCAATTCGCTCAGGGGACCAACTCCGATTACATCGACCAGTATGAATACCACTCCCGTGACGCCACCGATCCAGTAACCGGCTTGCCGAGGGTCTTCCCGCAGAGGATCAATCCCCTGGACTTTGACCGAAGGCACGGCATCGTGTTGCAGGCCGATTTTAGATTCCCCCGTGATTTCAAGCTGGTGCCCTTGCAGAGCTTTGGAATTAATGTCATCTCCGAGGCCGGCAGTGGTCTTCCTTATACCAAGAGAGACTACCGGGGCAACCGAGTGGGAACTACCAATCAGTATCGCAAACCCTGGACTTACAACACCGACCTGACCATAGATAAAGGCTTTAATTTCGGGGGAAGGGAGATCAACGTCTTCGTCCAGGTATTCAACCTCTTTGACCGGACTAACATTATAAACGTCTATCCTGCGACTGGTCGTCCTGATGATGATGGCTATCGTCTGGACCCAGCGGCGGTGGTAGACCCGGGAGAAGACGATACTCATGAATACTGGAATTGGATAAAGGTAAAGGACACCGATAAAAATGGAGAAATCAGCGCGGAGGAACAGGCCGCGGCATACACTAATGCCTATAAGGAATATGCCAAGGACCCAATGAACTATGGACCTCCGAGGCAGATCAAGGTAGGCTTTTATATATCTTTCTGAGGGTAAACTTAATGTATGAAAAACGATTCATCAAAAAATCAACCTTAAGAGGAGATTTGACATGGAGAAGTTAGAAAGAAAGCTTGTATTTTTCGTTGGGTTTGCCTTAATCTGCCTGTTTCTTTGCATATTGCTACCTATGCAAAGCCAGGCTCGAAAGGCGACCCACGAGGCTCCCCCACCTTTGGCAAAGATGGCTCAAACTGAGCACTCTACCAAGTACATAAGGCACGGTCTGGACATCAACGATTTCCGGGTTCCCATGACCAACTATGCCCCCTTCGGGCAGTTTATTGATCTGGGAGCCGCCGGAGGTGAGTGGCCCAAAGGGACCAACGAGTTCTATATCTACGGTGCCGGCATATGGGTAGGCGGAACTGTTAACGACTCCAGTCTGCAGACCTTTAATTTCGCAAACGTAGGCACTAAAAGGGACACTGTTCTTTACGGAACCATAACCGACCCCCGGGTGGTGATCGGATATAATCCCAGCGGAGGAGCAGAAGAGTTCTCTGGACTGACTGATATATTCATCAGCGATCACCCCGAGGATTATGATACCCCGGATTTCTGGCCCCTTAGGGATGATGAGGGAAACCCGATCATCGTTGGCATCGAGGATAGCTACTGCGAGTTTGATGATCAGGATATTGAAAGATGGGACACGGGCATCAACTCCAATGCCGGAGACGGGGTGGATATCGCCAAATATGGTTTGGGAGTTAAGGTCATCCAGCGCACTCACTCCTGGAACTACGAGAACAACAAGACCATCCATTTCTTCATCTACCAGATAATAAACATAAGAGAGGACAAGGCGCCTATAAGGAATTGCTATGTTTCTATCATGTGCGATGCTGATGTGGGTCCTACTGCCAATGATGATTTAGTCGGCTTCGATTACAGCCGGAATTTAGGCTATTGCTATGATAGCGACTTTGCTGAGCAGGGATTCGGCAGAATCCCGGGCTTTTTAGCCTATAAGTTTCTGGAAAGTCCGGTTGCCAACTATGATGTTGACTTGAATGGTGATGACCAGATCAGTGATGATTCCATACTCATAAATGATGTGTGGGTAAAAGACGTTAGAAAAGGAGAGCCCTTGGGTCTGACCTCCTTTAAGACCTCAAATTTGCAGTCAGGCGACCCGGATATCGAATCTGAGAAATATATAATCATGGCTGGACATAATTATCCGGATGTGGGAGACCAACGTTATGCTCCCTTCGATTTAGGGACTGGAACTACCCCAGTGGACCAGAGATTCTTCCAGAATACCGGACCCTTTCTTTTAGCTCCAGTGGGCCAGGAAGTAATAGATACGGTCTGGTACTGGGATTCCTCAACCGAGTCACTTCAAATAGCCAGCATCGATACGATCATGGGAGATACCGTTAGGGTGGTGGTAGCAGTGATGATGGCTCCGGATGAGGAACAGCTTCCCCAGGTCGCGGATATAGCCCAATCCATCTATGATATCGGCTTCGTCCTTCCCAGACCTCCAGATCATCCTAACGTTACGGTGGTTCCAGATGATAAGAAGGTTTACATCACCTGGGACGATGTGGCGGAACTTTCTAAGGATCCGTATTATGGGTTTACCAGCGATCCTGCTAACGCTTTATATGATCCCAAATACAAAGAGATGGATTTTGAGGGATATAAGCTTTACCGAAGCACCTCTGGACTCCCTGGAACCTTTGAGCTATTGGGCTCCTGGGATAAAACCAGCGTCACCCCACGGCATGTGGACGTCGAACAGCTATCTGGTCCTCAATTTGAGGGCACGGTCAGCTATGATGAGAGCAATACCGAAGGTTATATCCTGGCTTACGGTGGGACAGCACTCTTCGCCGGTCACGAATACTTAGTACAGGTCAAATCTGACAGTTCTTTCGCCATCACTGACTTAACCTTGGGAGTCGATATCCCGGTCACCGAGGAAGAGGATCACTGGTATGAAACCGGAGAACCACCCTACGAATTTGAGTTGTTTGATGCGGACTTTTGGAGTCGGAGTGACTCCGCGGGCGTGGCTAATGGAACCCACGACAAGTATTTTGACGGCTGTAATCTTCTAATCGGCGGAATGGTGATCAATTTCACGGGAGACGATTCTACTTATGTCCCAACACAAGACATCATCTTCAAAATCACTGGCTTCTCCGAAGAATCGGAAGGAGAAAACCAGAAGGTGGCACACGCCTACATAGATACCGGGCTGATCAATGGAATGACCTACTACTACGATGTGATCGCCTATGATTTTCAACCCTTCGCTTCCCCTCGCAGTCTGGCAAACGGTATCAGAGGAATAGCGGTGACTCCGCGTTCCAATGCCACGGGCTTTTCTCCAGCTGCCGTCCTTGAGGTGGAGCATACTTCCGGGCAGAGCGATGGCTCTGTCACCGCGGAGATAGTTGACCCCACAGCGGTCACCGGACATAATTACAAGGTGGTGTTCGACGATAGCGATCCCAGCAATATCGTCTGGCATCTGATTGATGTCAGCGTATCACCGGAAGATACAGTCTTGAAGGATCAAACCAACCAGGCAGGGGACGACGACTATCTGGTGGTGGACGGTATTCTGGTCAGGGTTTCAGGACCGGATTTCAATGTCAAGTCCATAGTCGAAATCCAGAACGCTGCCGGACCGGTGGATCCGCCCGATAACGTTGGCTGGTCATGGAATTCCACACACGAGTTTTATGTTTCCACCGACGTTTCGGGATCTGACTTCACCCGAATGAACTGGAGGCATTACATAGGTATAGACGATTGGGAGATCAGGTTTACCGAAACTGGCAGTGAATACTATGACTGGAATACTGACGAAAAATGGCCTAATAGATGTCCATTTGAGGTCTGGAACATAGGGCCCGGAACTCCAGATGATCCGTCCGATGATAAAAGGATTCAGATATTCACTCTGGACGATGACGGTTCAGGGGATTGGAGCCCAGGTGACAGAATATATCCATTCGAAAGGGAGTATGGCACCGAACCCTTGCCCGATTTTGCCGTCTACACTTGGGATGCTGATTTCCACATAGGTCGGATAATATTCAACAGCTCGGTACCAGCTACCGGAACCATTGTCAGGTTCATCACTAACAAACCTAACGCTTCGGACGATGTCTTCACCTTCACGACCAAGGCGGCGATGATTTCAAGCGATCTGGTTAATCTGGATGACATCAAGGTGGTTCCCAATCCTTACATCGTGCGGAATGCTTGGGAGCCGAGCCGGGATTATTCCCGTATCGCCTTCACTCACCTTCCCGATAAGTGCACTATCAGAATATACACTATTGCTGGTGATCTCCTCCAAACCCTGGAACATGAGAGTGCGGAACTTGATGGGAATGAGAACTGGGATCTTTTGACCAAGAATAACCAGAAGATCGCAGCAGGAATTTACATCTACCATGTGGAGTCAGATTACGGAGAGAAAATCGGGAAGTTCGCGGTGGTGCGATAATTGATAAAACAGTAGAGGAGGTAAATTATGATGAAAAAATTCCTTATACTTTCGGTGGTGATATCGATCCTATGTTTTGCGGGTCAAGTCTGGGCTGCGGAGTTCGACAATCTGGGAACATCCGGGGCTCAGTTTCTCAAGCTGGATGTGGATGCCCGGGTGGTGGGCTTAGGGGGAGCAAATGCGGCTGTGACCCGGGGAGCGATGGCGCTCTACTATAATCCAGCAGGCATAGCAAACATGGATGAAAATAGTCTTGCTATCAGTTATACCGACTGGATCGCGGATATCAAATATAACTACTTGGCTTACGCAAGGCCCCTATCCGGATTCGGAAACATTGGAGTTTACGTGGCGGTCTTGACCATGGACGACATGGAGAGGACGACCCTGGAGGAGCCTGAAGGAACCGGAGAGATGTTCGGAGCCAATAGTTGGGTAGTGGGGATAAGCAATGCTCACCAGCTGACAGACCGTTTTTCCTTTGGTATAACCGCCAAATACATAAGGGAAAAGATATCCGAGCTTTCCTCGAGCTCAATCGCTTTCGATGTCGGCAGTATATACTACACTGGCTTTAGAACTCTCAGGATAGCAATGTCCACCCGAAACTTCGGAACAGACACTCAGTTCGATGGGACCGAGCTGGAGACCACCTACGACCATGACAATGATCCACGCACCACTGAGGTTGAAATAAGGATGAACACCCAATCCCATCCTCTGCCTCTAAGCTTCCGCTTGGGCGTGGCATATGATTTCGAATTAGGCGAGGAGAGCAAGCTTATGGCAACAATGGACGGATACAACACCCGAGATCGAGGACAGCAAGGTAGTATGGGGTTTGAGTACGGCTGGCGTGATCAGCTCTTTCTCAGAGTTGGATACAAGATGAGAGCAGACGAAGAAGGTATAGCAGTCGGCGGTGGCTATGATTTTGAGATTCCCGGATTCGGAACTATGGGAATCAACTACGCGTGGGCAGATCTGGGTAGATTGGAAAACGCCCACCGATTCAGTCTGTTGCTAAACTTCTAAAGCTGGAAACCAACGGCTTAAGGATATAACGCCAGCTTCCTCTAATCCAGACTTTAACTCAAGTTGAGCTCTGGTGCCGAGGAGGCTGGCGTTCCGTTTCTTGGTTCTCTGTTGGTCTTAAGACCAACAGAGAACAGGAAATCAAAGTCCCGCACAAACTAAAGAAAAAATAATCAAATCAATTTAACTCTTTTAACAACTCCAGAACGAATTCTGCCGAATTATCAGCTACAACTTTCATAAACTCTTCTAACTCAGCCTCTGCAGTGGAGGAGCCGGAGCCTCCGGCTAAATCAGAGCAACTTCTGACTATTAAGATGGGAACATTGTTAATATTGGCTACCTGAACCGAACCTGCTGACTCCATATCAACTATCTGAGCATTAAATTTTTCCTTTAACCACAATCTTTTCTCAACTTGATCGATAAAAGAGTTCCCGCTCACTCCGTTTCCACCTACTTTAATTTGAGGTAATCTACCCAAAATTGAGCGAAATCTCTTTTTTGCTTCATTTTTAACTGATTGTGCCTTTTCCAAAAGATTTGAATCCACTTCAAAGTAAGTGACTGTATCCGATTCTCTTTTTCCTGGCATCGTAACAGGAACAGACATTATTTTAAATCCATTTTTATCGTAATAGCCGAAATCGTGGGTTACCCACTTATCTGGAATGATTATATCACCAATGTGATTCTCAGGGTTAATCCCACCACAGATCCCGGTGAATATAATCTGTTTAGGCTCGAATTTGTCAATTAAAAGCTGAGTAGTCATAGCTGAATTAGTCATACCTATCCCTGAACTAACAACAACTAATTCTTTTTCTTGAAGCTTTCCCATCCAGAAAGTCCTGCCACAAAAAAATAAGCTATCCTCCAATTCGATATTTTTTCTTAAAAGTTCTCCCTCTTCCTTAAAGGCAAATATTATTGCAGTCCGGCTTTGATATTTAGCCTTATCACAGGAAAGCCCAAGAAAGACTAATAATAGTAAAAGTAAAGAGTAAATTATTCTCTTTCTCAAATCTCAAAACTCCTTTCTAAAACTTAATCTTTTAAATTGGTGTCTGATCTTAAAAGTTCCAGACCTTTTTTGATTTTTTCTATATCTTCTTGAACTCCAATATGCATCTCTGCCAACTTCTTCTCCAATCCCGTAAGCCTGAGATCAAAAGATTCTAAAAACTCCTTTATCTCAGTTGTGTCTTTTTTCAAATCGTAAAATTCTTTTTTGTACTTCTTATCATCCGACTCTTTTTCACTGAGAAATTCTTCTATGTTGGAGAGCTTTAAGCTGATATCCTCGAGTTCTTCATCTAAAAGATTCCCCAATTCCTCAATAGCTTCCCCTATCTCCTCCAAATCCTCTTTTTCTATATCCATTTTAGACTCCTTTTTTACCCACCTTTTTTATAAAAATTTTTGTTTTTTCTACTTTTTTAGTCTGGAATCTGACTTTTCCGCACCTTGGGCATACCCATTTTCTCTGCTTATGAAATGAACGGGTAAGCTCTCTCATCTTCTTCCTACATCTGGGGCAATACATCTCAATCAATTATATGTAAAAAATCTCCCAAAAGAAACTGAAGCCTTCCGATAAGCAAAGATATTCTCGACATAACTGTATAGCCGAAGGTAGCTCCAAAAAAGACCATCAAAAACCACGTTCCCACCTTAGCAGGTGCTCCAAACCACCCCGTATGCTTTTTGGAGAAGAAAAAGTATATCAAAGTTGTACACAAAGCTGTCATCACCACTATCCCATCGAATGAGGTAAATTTTAACATCGATGCCTTCATCTGTGCCATAATCTGCGCCTCTATCACAGCTGGAATGGATACCCCGGCACCTGCACCTATTATCAAAGCCAATGATATTCTTGAGACCCAGCTGATTTTTGGGAAAAATCTTAAAAACATAAAAAAGCCTAAAATTCCGGGGATTATATATAAAAGATTCCCCTCTTTAAAAAGTGGTAAAAAAAGCGTGGGCAAAACGGTTGTATTTATGGCGATGACTAAAAAATAGCCTACTGATATACCCACCAGAAGATGTTCCGCAAACTTGTAAAATGGGTTGTCCTTGTATAAAAATGAAAAGATGAAAAGTGTCAACAAAGCTGATGTCAGAATTCCTATATCCATCTCCCTCTCTATTTAGCATCTCTTAGGGATGATAACATCCCTAAGGAACACTAATATTTTATTTCCTTAATTTTCCACTCAAAAAATAACTCACATTTCCTAATACAACTAAAAGCAAAATCACCACATGAGCAACAGACTGGGCATCCATCCCCTTACTACCCATCCCAGGTTTATTGATCAATATTTCGTATTCCGCAGCTCCTTTAAGTCCCCCTACCAAGCCAGTTATCTGTTTAGAGCTTAAATATGGATAATATGTGGTTGCCATCACCGCAGTGACCGCAATGGCTACTCTTTGATTATACCTTGCCTCTGCGTAATTTATCCAGTAGGTTGGCAGATCACCATCAGCCAAAGATACAACCAGAGAAATATCCTCATAGTTTTTAATCTCTTTGGTAAGGTTTAATTTTGAAGTGGAAATTCCCTTGTAATCCTCTGGAAATACACGATGTAGGTCTTCGCCTAAACCTAAGATCGCAGCAGTATATTGGGGTCTGAAACCTAAGAAAACGTAATCTCTACCATATTTCCTATCATATTCATTCGCCACATTTCTCAAAATCTCATCCCCGATTGCAGTCCCCTCAGCAAGCAAAGCGAAGCTTACAACTTTAAGATTTTTAGAAAAACAATGCCTTAAAATCGCTTGAGCCATTGGTTTTATCTCAGGCAAGGATGAAGCCTCGTGGTCGAATGATACTAAAACAACTTCACCCTGCTCCAACTCCTCAATAGAATCATAGACCATCTTCACTTCCTTGGTCACCTTATTGGGAAGACCTATCTTGAATATCAGAGGAATCGCAACAGAGATTGCGATTAAGACAAAAATTATTCTACGGTCTATTTTCATCTTTCTATTCTCTCCCCAGATAAGTCCTTTCAATCCCTAAAATGATTCTCAAAGAGGTCGAAATCGTTCCCAATCCAATTCCGATTAGAATTCCTCTCCTTGCTGCCATCGAGGGGAAATTCAAAATCCAGTTGGCTAAATCAGGAACCGATGAATGGATCATCTCTCCTATCGGGACCCGACCCAACATAACTATGCCTGCGGACAGAAGAAGAATCGTCGCCTCTTTAGTCCTTGCCCTGAATCCTCTGTAAGCAGCAGAAGCAACAAAGAATGCTAAGAGAGAAAACATCGTTGACTGCATGGGAACCTGGAGATTATTGAACATCCATAAAAAAGGTGAACCCTGATCTGTCCCTTTTGCAAATCCCAAAATTACCATTGAGAAAAGTCCTAAAAGAGCAATCAGATTGTATCCCCATCCCTTTGCTTTATCCGAAACTTTTTTGCTATTTATCTTTATGTAATTGGCTACCCCTACCAGTAATGTAAAAACATATATGATCTGCATCCAGTCTAAGACATTTTCATAAGCAAAGATAAATGATCTTTTAGGAATGAAAAACTGAATCAGCATAAATGCGCCAAAACCAAAACAGACTATAATCGGTAACTGCCTTCTCATCTTACTAAGATATTATGATAGACAGGGCACCTTGCCCTCTCTTTTTTCATCTTAAGGAAAAAGCTTTGTGAGAAATTCAGAATTAAACGTTGCCAAGATTCCACCAGCTAAAACCAAGATTATTATTAAAATCTTCAAAAAGTCCTGCCCTTTTATGCTTCCCAAGACCATAGGGTCTTTTGTCAAATATCCGCTGGCTGCAAAAAGCTCCTCCCCGATCAAGGTATAATCGCAGGCAACAATAAAAAATGAGAGCTGGATAGTGGAATCTGTCCCAGCTATCTGAATTGCTCCTATGGAGTTTCCGGTCTCAGCCAGAATCAAAGATTCTGCCTCGAATGTTCCTAAGAAAAGATTGGTCGCGGGCTTTTGCCTCACCATTATCCCATCGACCGCTGCCACGTAACCGAACTGGCTCTGGGTGACGAAGAAGATATTATCCGGATTGTAAAACTCAGGATGCCCGGCTCTGGTAAAACTCTCCTTAACAACCTCCTGTGCAACAGCCATAACAACTGGGTCGTAATTAGGAAAGATCAAAGGAGTGTTATACTCGGCAACTTTTTCAGCGACAGTTCCTAATATGTTCATCGAAGCCATAGTAGCCACTCTATCCATTTTGCCCAGACCAGCAGAATATAGAATCGGCTTACCCATCTCAGTCGCTCTTCCTATAGCATCATCTATTGCCTGAAGACCAGCTATTTCACGGATAAAAAGCTTCCCCTTCTTTTTGCCATAGATTATAAAGAAAAATATCAAAACAATACAGGTAACTAATCCAGCAAGGACATTTGCTTTGTTAGGGTCAAACCACCTCTGTTTTAACTCTTCTACTTCATTTTTCTGGGCGAATGCAGGTGCAATCGAATTGAGAAGAAAAAAGAAAAGTAATAATAAAAACAATATGAAAATTCTTTTTTTAGGTTTCAGCATAGGAAGTATGAAAGCAAAAATTTGAGTATAAGCTAACCGAATCTTTTATGATGTCAAGCCAAAATTGATTTTTTGGAGTGTAAAGCTCCCCCGCATTTTGCGGGGGAATCTACGACTTCAGCTTTACCTCAAACTTTACTTGACAAAAAGCTCAGATTTAATTATTCAATATCCGTAGGTCGGATTTCCAAATCCGACTTAATATTCGAGAATAAAAAGACTTAATGCCAATTATGAAAAAACTAATTTTAGTCACTTTTCTTTTCTTATCAATACTTTCCTGCTCTGATAGAAAAGAAGAGGTTCAAATCCACCTTTCCTTCTGGCAGTTCTGGACTGATCCTGAGGTCAGCCCAACAATTGCGAAGTTAGTATCTGAATTCGAAGAGGAGAATCCAGGGGTAAAAATAAATCTCACTGACCTGACCTGGTCAGATGGACATGAGAAGATAGTCGTTGCTTTCAGTTCGAAAACCGCACCCGATGTTTTGGAATTGGGCTCTGACTGGGTTTCTGAGTTCTCATCTGAAGGTGTTCTTATGGATATCACAGAACAGGCGGAAAAAATAAAAGAGAACCACCTTATGTGGGGGCCTGTTACCTACAAAGGGAAAATCTATGGATTCCCCTGGATTTTAGACACCAGGGTTTTGTTTTATAATAAACATTTGATGAAAGAAGTTGGATTGGACCCCGAAAATTTTCCCCAGACCTGGGATGAGCTTCTGGACTTCTGCAAAAAAATCAACACTTTAAAACCGAAAGCTTACGGTTTTGGAGCTAATTCTTTTGAACGACACAGGTTATACAAAAAGTTTTTGCCTTTCTTCTGGTCAAACGGAGGTAAAATATTAAATAAAGACTGGACTGAATCTCAAATCAACAGTTCTGAAGGGGTGCAAGCTTTAGAGTATTATAAAAAGTTAACAAAACAAGGTTTAATGGATACTCAAAGAAATTTAGATGAAAGGTTCAAAAAAAATCAAATTGGATTTTTGATCTCAGGTGGATGGCTTCTACACAATATCGAAAAAAACCATCCAGAACTTAATTTTGGAGTCTGTCTTATGCCCAAACCGAAAAAGGATAAAGGAATTCCTGCATCATTTGCCGGAGGGGAGTATCTGGTGATAAGTAAGGATTCAAAACATAAAAAAGAGGCAATAAAATTTATAAAATTTTTTATAAAAAAAGAAAACTGTTTAAAACTTTGCAAGACCATCGGAAGTGCATCTCCATCAGCAAAAGATGCTCATTTGGACCCATATTATCAAAACGACAAAAATCTTTCGGTTTTCCAGAATCAGCTAAGATATTCAATCTCTCCACCTGCTCATCCCAAATGGGTTTATATCGAAGAGATAATCGAGAAAGCAGTGGAAAATGTGATGTATGATAAGAAAACGCCTGAACAGGCTCTGGGTGAAGCGAAGATAAGAATAGATAGGCTATTAAAGTAGGTCGAGATTCCGATCTCGACAATAAAATGTCGATTTTGAAAATCGACCTACAAAGATTTATGCTTGACAAAAAAAATTCTGTAGGAACAGCCCTTGTGGCTGTCCTTCAGGATATAAGGTATCTTGCTCTTGACTTCGTCTTACCAGTTTATATAGATTATGGGTCGGTTGCCGAGTCATCTATCTTATCTTTCAAGTAGCCTAAATTCCAAAATTCTATAAGTTGAGCCACAGACCCGAATTTTACCCCAAATGCTTGACATAATCGGGGGAATGCTCTCCCTACTTTTCCGTTGACAAAACTAAAGAATTTCTTATCCTTTTAATTAGTGATTTTAAAAAGAAAAGCTTTGTTCTTGACGGATGTTAGCCCAGACGAATCTTTGTTATCCGCCAATGTTTAAAGTTTCGGTGAAGATAACTGATAGGTATAATATCTCGTGAAAATAAAGTAATGATGTGATGTGATGAAAAAAAGGAAAATTGTTCTCTATTTTATTTTTTGTGCTTTAATCTTCTTTTTTTGCTCCGATTGTGGAAAGCAACCTGAGGTTGAGAAGATTACGATTTTTTACTGGAACGATTTCCATGCGTCATTTCATCCTTACCGGTCCTCTTTTGACCCTGAATCACCTTTTGTCTCAGGTAGCGCTTATTTTTCTTCCTGGCTTGATTCCTTGAAGAAAAGAAGTGATAATTCGGTTTCAGTCTGTGCTGGGGATGAGTTGATGGGAACACCACTTTCCACTTTGACTTCTGGTAAAGCTGAGTTTGAGATTTTGAATATTATACGACCTGATGTTTTTGAACTGGGCAACCATGAGTTCGATTATGGATTGGAGAACCTGAGAAGTTTAATAGATTTTGCTGAGTTTCCGATTATTTGTGCTAATGTAATCGATGAAGAAACCGACACTACTTTAGTTCCACCTTATTTGATTTTGCAAAAAGGAAAAGCAAAACTTGCTTTTTTGGGATTGAATACTGAAACCCTGAAGCAGGTGGTAGTGGAAAAAGGGACTGTGGGACTGAAGGTAAAATCAGCGAAGAAGACTCTGGAAAAGTATTTGGACTCCTTAGATAAAGAAACTGACTTGATTGTTTTGGTCAGCCATATGGGGATCGAAAAAGATAAGAAGATAGCTAAAATGGTTAAAGGGATAGATATAATTATCGGCGGGCACAGCCATACTTTTCTTTTTTATCCAAAGGTAATTAACCAAACGGTAATATGTCAGGCGGGTTCCAAAGGCAGGTACATCGGAAAATTAGATCTGGTCGTTGATTTGGAGAAAGATAGGCTAATAAACTATGAGGGAAGACTAATTGAAACTTTGAATGATAAAGTTTCCCCAAATCTTTTTATTCAGCAAAAAATCGATTCTTTAGAAAAAAGTCTTGCGCCTGATTTAGACAAAGTTATAGGTGAGCTTTTAACTCCCTGGAAAAGAAAATCTGATGGTGAATCTAATTTAGGAAACTGGGAGGCGGATGTGATGAGGGAGCATACAAACTCTGATGTTGCTTTTATTAACTCAGGTGGAATGAGGAAAGACCTGCCAAAAGGACAAATAAAAGTTCGTGATATATGGGAGATAAATCCATTCTCAGACCATTTTGTCAGTTTTTATTTAACCGGAAAGCAGCTTCTAAATGTGTTAGAGCTTAACTCTTCTTTTGATTATGTGCTTATGCAGGTCTCTGGAGTCAAATATAGTTACGATCCCAGAAGACCTAAAGGGAAAAGGGTGATCGATTTGTGGATAGATGAAAAACCACTTTTGCCGAATAAAAGATATAAAGTAGCTATCAACGATTATATGCTGGACCATTTGGAAAAGTATATCGGAATTTCAAAAAAGAAAATAGATTACAGAATTTTTCCTGAACTTGACCGGGATGTATTTATTAAAGCAGTAAAAAAGCAAAAAATAATAGATTCTAAAATTGAGGGCAGGATTAAAAAGAAAAGATAAATCAAGGAGTTTTCTATTAAAAAGAAATTCTTTTTCAATCGTTGGATATGGGTTATATCTTATGCAGTCCTTATCTTCGTTTTGACCTCCTCACCTGGTCTTTCTTATCCAAAATTTGGCTTTGATCTTATGGATAAATTTTATCACTTTTTGGTCTATGCGGGTTTGTCCTATCTTTTGTTTTTAGCATTTTTTAAAACAAAAAATCTTTATTTTAAAGAGAAAGCTTATTTTTTCAGTATATTTTTAGGTACAATTCATGCTTTGACAAGTGAGCTTTATCAGAGTTTTGTTCCGGGAAAATATTGTGATTTTTTTGACTTTTTAGCCGACTTTATAGGTGTGATTTCGATTCAGTTTTTTCTTTTTATTCATCAAAGATTAAAAAAGGAAAGTGTATAAATCTGGATTTTTATTGACAAGACTTTTTTAATTTTTATCATAATAGAAAGTAAAATGATTTAATTTCTCAAAAGCCCTGAAAAGTTTTGAGGGATTTTTTTATGGAGTTTAGGTCGATATACGGAACTGGTGACATTTTACCTGAGGATAGTTTTAAATGGCAACACATCGAGGAGAAGGTAAAAAAGATTATGGCTTTTTATAATTATAAAGAGATAAGAACACCTATTTTTGAGAGCACCCAGCTTTTTTCCCGCTCAATTGGTGAGGATACAGATATAGTGAGGAAAGAGATGTATACTTTTTTGGACCAGGGCAAAAGAAGCCTCACTTTGCGTCCTGAAGCTACAGCATCCGTGGTCAGGGCTTATCTTGAGCATAATCTGGGCAAGGTTTTTCCTTTTGTAAAACTATATTATATTGGTCCTATGTTCAGGCAGGAAAGACCACAGAAAGGGAGATTGCGTCAGTTTCATCAATTCGGTGCAGAGGCAATTGGCTCTTTAGACCCTTTGGTGGATGCTGAGCTAATAGAGCTTTCAACAAGAATTCATCACGATCTTGGAATAGAGGATTACACCTTACATTTGAACAGCATCGGATGCAAAAAATGCAGGTCAGCTCATCGTGATCTCTTTATCAAGTTTATAAAAGATAGATTTGAAAATTTCTGTTCAGAATGCCAGCTCAGGCTGAATCGAAATCCATTGAGGATTTTTGATTGTAAAAAAGAAGGGTGTGTTAAGATTTTAGCTTTTGCACCTAAAATGATTGATTTTTTATGTGAGGAGTGCAGAACACATTTTGAAAAGGTCAAAAGTTATTTGAAAAAATTAGGTATCGAGTATAAAGAGGATCCATCATTGGTCAGGGGTTTGGATTACTATACAAAAACAGTATATGAGTTAAAATCCTCCCTTTTGGGCGCACAAGACACCCTATGTGGTGGTGGAAGATATGACCTTTTAATAGAGGAATTAGGAGGAGAACAAACTCCTGCCATGGGTTTTTCCGCTGGGATGGAGAGGATACTTTTGGTTTTAGAGCTCAAGAAAAAAAAGTTTGGGGAGGATGAAAGATTAGATTTTTTTATCTGTCCTTTAGGACAGGGGGCGAAAGAAAAAGCATTGAAATTGATAAAAGATATAAGGAAGAAGAATCTTAGATCCGATATGGACTATCTTAATCGTAGTCTGAAGTCCCAGATGAAGGAAGCCAACCGACAGAAGGCAAAAAAGGTGCTAATTATCGGAGAGGAAGAGTTAAAAAAAGGGGTTATAATATTAAAAGATATGGAGAGTGGAGAGCAAAAAGATGTTGGAATGAATGAGTTTTTAAATGAGATTTCTGCTTATGAAGAATAAATCGACAAAAAGAACAAATCCTGAGAAGGTGGCTAAGCTCTGGTTCGATAAATCTAAGGAGGATTTGAAATCTGCCAAAGCAATGCTTGAAGCGCGTAGATATAGCTGGTGTGCTTTTATCTGCCAACAGGCGATAGAGAAATACTTAAAGGGAGCTTATGTGGAAAAGTTTAATCAGGTCCCTCCTTATATTCACAGAATAGAAAGACTTTGCAAGGAGCTTGGACTGGATATTCCAGAAAAACATTTTGATTGGATTGTTAGGATCGATAAATATTATATAGCTACAAGGTATCCTGCTTATAAAGAGGCGATAAGTATCAAAAAGTATAGCCAGGCGGAAGAAATCTATAATAAAACTAGAGAGATTTTGAAATGGTTAAAAGAAACAATCAAAACTTGAAGATAATCAAAAGGTTTTTGAAAAAAGTAAGTGAAGAAATTGAGATTGATAAAGTCATACTTTTTGGATCAGTAAGTAAGGGCAAACAGAAAAGATGGAGCGATATCGATTTAGCTATCATCTCTGATGATTTCAAAGGGATTAACAATTTTGAAAGATTGGTGATATTAGGGAAGCTGGCTTGGTATGCTAACGCAACGGAAATAGAGGCTATAGGGTATACAACGGATGAATATAAGAACGCAACTAAGTTAGATTTTTTAGGTGAGATAAAAAGGACCGGGAAGATTGTTTATCAGAAAAATTAGTAAGAAATAATTTAACAAAATGGCTAATTTCGAAGATTTAAAACGAACCCATACCTGCGGGGAATTACACAAAGGGGATGCAGGCAAAAAAGTGATTTTGAATGGGTGGGTGCACAGGTGGAGAAATCACGGCGGGGTTATATTTATTGACCTTCGTGATAGATATGGGTTAACCCAAGTCGTTTTCAAGCCGGATTCTTTGGATGAGGAGACAATAAAGAATGCTTCTCATCTTCGGGCAGAGTATGTGATAAGTGTTGAAGGAAAGGTTAACTTAAGACCTGAAGGGATGAGAAATCCCAATTTGGAAACAGGTGATATTGAACTTTTGGTAGAAAAACTTACAATTTTAAATCCATCCAAAACCCCTCCTTTTGAAATCGAGGACCATACTGATGCAAAAGAGGAGCTGAGATTAACATATAGATACTTAGACTTACGCAGAGCTCCTTTACAGGAAAAGATTAAAATCAGACACAAGGTAACCAAAGCTGTGAGAGACTATTTGGATTCGCAAGGATTCTACGAGATAGAAACCCCTCTTTTGATAAGAAGCACACCCGAGGGAGCAAGGGATTTTATTGTTCCTTCGAGGACAAATCCAGGCAAATTCTTTGCCCTTCCCCAATCACCCCAGCTTTTAAAACAGATTCTGATAGTCTCAGGGTTTGATAAGTATTTTCAGATAGCACGCTGCTTAAGGGATGAGGACTTAAGAGCAGATAGACAGCCCGAGCACACACAGATAGATATGGAGATGGCATTTGTTACAGAGGATGACGTTTTTAGTGTGGTCGAAGGGATGATGGCTTATGTCTTTAAAAAAGTCTTAGATGTTGAGGTCAAAACTCCTTTTCCCAGACTAAGATTTGTTGAAGCGATGAAAAGATATGGGACAGACAAACCAGATACCAGATTCGAGCTAAAGATAGAGGATTTAACAGATATTTTGGCTTCGTCTGGATATAAGGTATTTTCTGAGACGATTAAAAATGAAGGGAAAGTTCAGGGAATAAATTTCAAAAGGGGTGGATTTTTGTCGAGAAAAAAAATAGAACAGTTAGAGCAATTTGTCAAAGAATCTGGTGCCAAAGGACTTCTATGGATTGCAAAGACAAAAGATGGTTTAAAATCTCCTTTTATCAAATTTATCAGCCAAGACGAAAAAGAGATTATCTGTGAGAAATTGGGAGTTGAGGAGGGTGACATCGGCTTTATAATAGCGGATAAAGAGGAGATTGTCTTAACATCCTTGGGTAAATTGAGAAAAGAGATAGCAGAAAGATATAATCTTATCGAGGGCTCTAAATGGAATTTTGTCTGGATAACAGAGTTTCCTTTGTTCGAGTATAATCCTTTTGAGAAAAGACTGGTGGCGATGCACAATATAGTGACTATGCCCTATGAGGAGGATATTTATAAGTTAGATGAAGGATTCAAATCAGATCTTTCAGTAGATAATCCTTCCCATCCCTGGCGCAATATAAAAGCAAGACAATACGATTTAGTCTTAAATGGGGTGGAGATTGCCTCAGGTGGAATCAGAAATCATAAAAAAAATATTCAGCAAAAGATTTTAAACATCCTGGGGTGGGATAATAAAAAAGCAGAAAAAGCCTTTGGCTTTCTTTTAAAAGCCTTAGAATACGGTGCTCCTCCTCATGGAGGGATAGCCCCTGGATTGGACAGGATTGTTGCTTTGATGACCGGCTCCGATTCCATCAGAGATGTGATCGTATTTCCCAAGACCACTCAGGCACTATCTTTGATGGATGGTGCTCCAGCAGAGGTGGAAAAGAACCAACTGGAGAAGTTAGGTATTAAATTAGATTTAGAAAAAGACAAAAACTAAAAGGAAAAACTTGGCAAAACAAATTACTAAAAAAATCGATTTGACTGGTGTTGACCAGAGAATCCTATTTGGTCAGAGCGATGCTTTTTTGCGCTTGATTCAGGGAGAGTTCGATGCTAAAATCGTTGCTCGAGGGGATGGGATAAGGTTAGAAGGTGAAGAAAAAGAGGTGGAGAAGATAGAAAAGCTTTTCTCTGATTTGGTCTTTTATGTTAAGAAAAATCAAGAGCTGAATGAAAAATATCTTCTTTACACTATCTCAATGATAAAGGAAGGGGAAAAAGGACCTTTCGAAGATCTTCAGACCCAGACTTTAGTAACTTCACTTACAACCAAGAAGGGCATTAAGCCTCGAACTTTAGGTCAGAAAGATTATCTTAAAGCTATGGAGGAATATGATATAGTTTTAGTTATAGGTCCTGCAGGAACAGGGAAGACCTATTTAGCTGTAGCTATGGCAGTTTCCGCATTGAAGCAAAAAAGGGTGGGAAGGCTTGTTTTGGTCAGGCCTGCAGTAGAAGCTGGTGAAAGCTTAGGCTTTTTACCGGGAGATATAAAGGCTAAAGTTGACCCATATCTGAGGCCAGTATACGATGCTTTACATGATATGCTATCTGCTGAAAAGATGAGAAGACTTTTGGAATTGGGGATAATTGAGATATCCCCTTTAGCTTTTATGAGGGGAAGGACTTTGAACAATTGCTTTGTTATCTTAGATGAGGCTCAGAACACAACCTCTGACCAGATGAAGATGTTTTTAACCAGATTAGGGGAGGACTCTAAGGCTGTTGTTACCGGGGATATTACCCAGATCGATTTGACCAATAAATCCGCTTCTGGACTTGTGAGGTCGCAAAGAATTTTATCTGGAATTAAAGGGATAAAGTTCGTATATCTTACTGAGAAAGATGTGGTAAGACACAGATTGGTTCAGGATGTGATCAAAGCCTACGAGAGGTCCGAAGCACGACAAAAAGGAGGAAGTTAGAGGCAAGAATTTTGCCTCGATTTATGTTTAAATTGCCTTTTTTAAGGTGGAAAGTAAGGTTAAGAAAGCTTTTCTTCCCCCAAAAAGATAATAACAAAAAGCCACAAAAAAAGACTTTAAATAAAATTTTAAGGCTTTTTTTAGCTTTAGCCTCCCTTTTGTTTATCTCCTTTATATATCCGTTAGAATCGATGTATCAGCCTCCTCAACTTCCTCAAGAGGGTGAGATCGCCAAAGAGGAGATAATTGCACCATTCGCCTTTCCAATTCTTAAAGACTCAGAGGAGTTGGAGAAGGATAAAAAGCTCGCTTTGTCCAATCTCTCCATTATCTTGAAACGCAAAAAAAATATCACTGATTCTGCTTTTAACTCAGTTGAGCTGTTTTTTTCTAAACTTGACAGCTTGAACAAGAATACTAAAAGTATAGCCCAGCGAAAAGAGAAGCTCACCCTGGTCTTTCCTTTCTTAAGTGGCGAGATCATAAGGCTTTTGGCTGATGAAAAATCTTTTGAAAGGCTTAAATCAAATTGCTTACAGATTCTTTCTAAGATATATAAAATAGGGGTGGTAAGCGATTTTCAGAATCGGTCTTTTGATAATCTCAACTCTATTCTGATCTTGGATGGGAACAAAGAGATTTTGATAACCACTAAGGATAAGATTTTAACCCTATCCAAAGCCAAAGAAGAAAGGCTTTTATCTTTAGCCTGGAGAAGCTTTAAAAACGATGGTCTTTATGCAAAGACAGCCTATGAGATTTTATCCAATTTTTTAGCTCCGAATCTTGAGTTGGATCTTGAGGAGACCAATAAACGTAAAGAGGAGCTTTTAGCCTCAATACCCAAGCATAAGGGATTGGTTTTGAAAGGTGAAAAGATTGTCGAAAAAGACCAAAAAGTAACCCGCAGTGAGCTGGAGAAACTTTCCTCTTTAGCCTCCTCTAAGGTGAAATGGAGCTTTGAGGATAATCGCTGGGAATTTGTCCTTTTAATTTTAGGAAGGATGGTCTTTGTATTCTCGATTATTTTAATTTTGGTAATATTTTTATATCTTTTTAAAAGGGATGTTCTTTTTGACTCTTCCAAACTATTGATGATCACCATATTGATCTTATCCGGGGTTTTTTTAGCATATCTTATCGGATTTAAGTGGCAACTTTCAGAATATCTGGTTCCAGTAGCATTGACCTCCCTTCTTTTGACTATTCTTTTAGGGGTGGAGGTTGGGCTGATAGCAACCTTCACCTTATCTATTCTTCTGGGGATGATGCACAACTTTAATTTCAACTTCACCCTGGTCTCTTTAGTTGCGGGGAGTGTAGGAGCTTATAGTGTGAAGGAGGTTTCTCATAGATATAAGTTTTACCGCCCCATGCTTTATGTTTGCTTTGTATACGTGGTCATGATTTTTCTGATGGAGTCTTTAAAATTTTCTCCAACATCTAAAGTTATAGAATATTGTGGTTATGGAATATTCAATGGATTTATTTCCACTGTTTTAACTATGGGACTTTTGCCATTGTTCGAATCCCTCTTTAACATAACCACGGATATAACCCTTCTGGAGCTCTCTGATTTGAACAACCCGCTTTTGAAAAGGTTAGCTCTGGTTGCTCCTGGAACCTATCATCATTCGATCGTTGTTGGTAATTTAGCTGAGGCAGCTGCTAAAGATTTAGGAGCTAATACTCTTTTAGCAAGAGTAAGTGCTTATTATCATGACATAGGAAAAATGGAGAAGCCTGAATATTTTGTGGAAAATCAGATGGGGTTCAAAAGCAAACATAAGAAGCTAAGCCCATCGATGAGCGCTTTGATTTTAGAGTCCCATGTTAAGGAGGGAGCTGAAATGGCGAAAAAAGCAAAGCTCCCTAAAAAGATAATAGACATCATAAAAGAGCATCACGGCACCACAGTGATGAGTTACTTTTACAATAAGGCATTGGAGCAGGGTGCTTCTGAGGAGGTAAAGGACGAATACCGATATCCAGGTCCCAAGCCCCGTTCAAAGGAAGCAGGTATTTTAATGCTCGCAGATGCAGTAGAGGCAGCATCGCGCACCCTCGAGGACCCTAAAGCTTCAAGGATAAAAGGAGTTATCAAAAAGATCATAATGGATAAGTTAGAGTTGGGTGAGTTAGATGAATGTGACCTGACATTAAAAGACCTCCATGCTATAGAGGAAAGCTTTGTGCCAATCCTGATAGGGGTTTTCCACCCGAGAGTTGACTATCCCCAGCTGGTAGAGGAAAAATGATCTGGTAAGTTTTTGATGAAGAAAGCAGTTTATCATAATAATATCGAGGTAGCTAATCTCCATCCAAGACAAAAAGTTTTTTTAACCGGGATAAAAAAGTTAGTCCAAAAAATATTAGAGGGCGAAAAAAGATCCGAGAAGTTAAATATTGTTTTTGTGGACGATAAATTTATAAGAAGATTAAATCGAAAATTTACCAAAAGGAACTTATCTACCGATGTCTTGTCATTTGGGATGAAAGAGGGTAAAAAGATAAGAGCCGAATTTGATATTCTTGGGGATGTTTATGTTAACTTGGATCAGGCAAAAAAAAATGCTAAAAGTTTCGGTCAAAGATTTGAAGATGAGGTTAAACTTTTAGTAACTCATGGGATTTTGCATCTTTTGGGATATGAGCATAAAAGTAAAAAAAAGGCTTTGTTTATGAGGAAAAAAGAGGATTTTTATCTCAATTTCAAAAAAGGGAATTAGATGAGTTTAGTAAAAGATTTTTTAAAAAAAGTTAGGGGAAATTTGAGTCGGCTATCCCCTGTTTCTGATGAAAAAAGATTTCGGAATCGATCAAGAGATAAAAAAAAGGGAGTGGAAAAAGAGCTTAGTTCGATTGAAGAGGTAAAGAGGCTTGAAGAGGATGAGAAGAGGATGGTTAGCCGAATTATCGAATTCGGAAAGACCTCGGTTAAGGAGATTATGCTTCCCAGGATCGATATTGTCTGTGCTTCGTTTGACACACCTTTGCGTAAGGTAAAGGAGCTTATTCGAAAACATGGTCATTCAAGAATCCCTATTTACAAGGACAGCATCGACAATATAATAGGAATTTTGTATGCTAAAGATCTTCTTTTAGTCGAGGATAAGGGAGGACTTGATATATCTAAGCTTGTTCGGAAACCCTATTTCATTCCAGAATCCAAAAAGATCGACGAGCTTTTAAAAGAGATGAAAAAAGAAAAAATACATTTAGCAGTGGTGGTGGATGAATACGGAGGAACTGCAGGGCTGGTTACTATGGAGGATATTCTGGAGGAGATCGTGGGGGAGATCCAGGATGAGTACGATATGGAAGAGGAGAAGATAAAAAAGATTGACGAGCAAAACTTTCGTGTCTCAGCCGGTATCTCGATTGAGGATTTAAACGAAGCTTTGGGTACAGATATACCGGAAAAAGAGTTTGAGACAGTAGGAGGGTATATCTACGATTTAGTTGGAAGCGTACCCAAGGAAGGGGAGATCTTAGAATCCTCTGGTCTGAAATTCTTAGTTGAGAAGGTTGTTGGTCAGAGGATAAAGACAGTGAAGGTGACTAAATTGAAAAAGCCTGAGGGGCTTAAAGAAGAGGATAAAAATTCTCCGAACAAGACTTAGAACCGTTCTCTGAATTCCTACTGAAATCAAAATCTCTTGATGCGTCCGCAAATGCCAAAAAAAAGCAAGGTTTTCATCACCAGATGTAAGGATTACCATTTAGACAATGTAAGAGAGACACTTAGGCTTTCCTTACAACATCTTGGCGGATTGCAAAGATTTGTAAAAAAAAATGACAGGGTCTTAATAAAGCCAAATCTTTTATCTTCAAGAGAGCCTGAAAAGGCAGTAACTACACATCCATCCCTGGTTTTTGCTGTTGTAGAAGAGGTTAAAAAAATTGGTGGGATTCCTTTTATCGGAGACAGCCCAGGAGGGACCGAGAAGGGTATTGAAAGGCTGTGGAGAAATACCGGGATGGCAGATGTCTCTGAAAAAACTGGTGCAGAGCTTCTGTCATTTGAGAAAGCTGGTGTTTATAAGAAAGAGGCTTTATCCGGCAAAACATATTTTATCTCCAGGCAAGCTATAGACTTTAATGTTATAATAAATCTTCCCAAGCTAAAGACACATACCCTAACACTTTTTACCTGTGCGGTTAAGAACATGTTCGGGGTTATACCTGGATTCAGAAAAGGTGAGTATCATAAAGAGGCGCCAAAGCCAAAAGATTTCGCCGAAGTTATTGTGGATATCTTCTCTCTGGTTAAGCCGCAGATAACTATAGCAGATGCGATAGTATGTATGGCTGGAGATGGTCCCTCCTCTGGTGAACCTCAATACTTAGGAGTTATTTTAGCTTCAGAGGACCCTGTGGCTTTGGATGCTGTAGCTGCTAAGATAATGGGGTTTAAGGATAATGAGATCGATACCACTAATATTGCAAAAGAAAGAGGATTAGGAGCTGGAGAACTTTCGGAGATTGAAATTATAGGTGAAAACTTACCCGATCTCTTTGGATTTGATATTAAACTTCCCTCAAACAGATTTTTAAGACTAATCCCGAAATTCTTAGTTAAGCTTTTAGCTCCCTATATCTGGGTGAGACCTGCGATATTAGATGGCAATTGCACCAATTGTAACATATGCGTAGAAAACTGTCCGGTTAAAACCATTCATCCAGGAGATCCAATACCGGTTTATGATTATTCGAATTGTATCAACTGTATGTGCTGTCATGAGCTTTGTCCACATCGGGCGATTTATTTAGAGAAATCTTGGTTGTCGAAGATGATAGGGAGGTAAAAATTGAAAGGAAACCCCAGCTTCTCAGTAAGAACTGGGGTTTCATGGAATTCTGCTCAATTGTCAATATCACGATGAGAAGCTTAGTCCCACCATTGCAGTTAATATCAAATGCCTGACGAACAATCCGGAGCAGGGCCGCCCTTCAGAAGATAATTAGCCAAATAAATGACGTCTGCCAAGTTACAGGAGTCATCGTTGTTCACATCAGCGCAGGCTGAGAATGGACTTGGCGGACATACTGGCTCTGGACCTCCTTTTAGCAGATAGTTGGCAAGGTATATGACATCTCCTAAGTTTATGCTTTGATCGCCGTTGACATCACCACAGATGAAAGGACAAGCGTCGCCAGTGCCGTCGCAGTCGGAGTCTTCTTGTAGCGGGTTGTAAGTGTAAGGGCAGTTGTCTGCCAGATCATGAATCCCGTCGCTGTCGTAGTCAGGTCCCTCCTCCTCTGGCGGAAGAACTCCGTGGGCAGCCAGCAGGGCCTGCTCGCGAGTCATACGCTTGTAATGCGTGTCCGCAGGGTTAATACAATCGCAGGGTATCGGCCACACCCCGGGGAAGAAATTGCTGCTGGCAGCAACCGGCACTTCAGAAGTGAGGGGATTACAATCGTGATCCACCGAATCCCCGCCGGGCGAGGTGACTATACCAAAACCAGGATCAAAGTATGTCCAGCGTCCACAGAGCGTTTGGAAAGAAATCACCATTGGATCATAACCGAGGTCCAATACCTGCACCTGATGTGGATCCCCCACCTTGGTGAAAATAAACCGCGGAGTTACAGGGAGGGTGGCGTCGAATGTGCCCCCGTCAGAACACTCATGGCGGATGGTCATCGAGCCAATATGCTGGGTGTCCACGCTCGACAGGCACACCTTTACGTCCCACAGTTCGGGGTCTTGGCCGCCATCCCAGGTCACCGTGATCGGGTTGATACTTTTCAAAGAGAGCGCTATGATTTCGATCGGAATCATGTCCGAGTCACCGCACGCTGGCAAAAACGCCGTGTCCAGCCGCTCGACGATCACGTCAGCCGGCCATATCTGGGGAATTGGATCCCCCTCTAAGGTAATGGGTTGGTCAAACGGATCCGACCCGGGGCCAAAAAAGTCTGCAGGTATCGGCATGACGGTGAAGTGGGAGTCGACAGTAGCACCACCCGAGGGTGTAGACCACAAGTCCACACCAGGAAGAACATTGTCGGCTGATGTGGGTAGGGTCGCGAAGACGCCAAACATCACAACTGTAACCACCAGCCCCACAACGTGCCTTAAACCAAAGTTCCTAACAGAAGATTTTTTGGAACGAGCAGAATTACTGAAACTATTTTTTCTTAAACTTCTCATGACTTACCTCCACTTTCCAGACCAGCTATTTGTTCTTAGTTCAGACAGCACCTTAGAACAATGGAAGTCAGTTTTTTGTGAATGTTGCTTGAAACAGATTATCTACATCCAATCAAATTAATATTCATAGGCATCCTCCTTCCTGATAAGACAGCTTGCAGGTCGGATATGATCGCAGACTTTTCCAACACTTTCTCTTTGTAACTTCTACTTATTTGTTAAATATAAGCCTTTTCTGCTATTTTGTCAAGCGAAATCTGTGTTTATCACCTTATAGTTAAGAGAGGTATAGCTATATAGACCTCGAGTTTAGAGCGAGCTACTCATTTTTGAAGAGGATTTCAGTTCATCTTTTGATGCTTCGGGAATGGGAAGGACTCTTCGAGCTTCGCATAGGTATTTACCAACGGTAGCCCAAATTGTATCAACTGTATGTGCTGTCATGAGCTTTGTCCACATCGGGCGATTTATTTAGAGAAATCTTGGTTGTCGAAGATGATAGGGAGGTAAAAAGTAAAAATCCTGTTCTCTGTTGGTCTTAAGACCAACAGAGAACAACGAGGACCAATTTATAATTTTTTTGATGGCTCAAGCTCAGATCATAGAGCGCTCAGCCCTGACCAACGGTAACCCAGGTTGCCCCCAACCTGGGCAAAAAAAGACCCACCTTGAGGCAAGGTGGGTTTACGATTAACTATAAAGTAGTGGACGAATTTAGAACTTTTTTGATGGCAGAAGACTCAGATTCTCCTCTGTGTGAAGATATTCAAAAGCTGATTGCTCACATTCAGATATAGCAAGCGGAGGGTAGTTTCATCAGAATAAAACCCTCCAGACAAAAATACCAATCATTGTACAACCTAAGATAAACTTAATTAATCCACCGAACAACAGACCTAAAAAAGCCCCACTGCCTGCTTTCAAGGCTGGGATTCCCTTTTTGCCAGCTATTAACTCAAATAAAACAGCAAATAAAAAAGGTAGAATAACAATTCCTACTAATCCGAAAAAAATCCCAATAATCAATCCGATCACCGCACCAATTGCTCCGGTTCCTCCTCCTCCCATTTTCTTTACTCCTAAATAATTGGCTAAATAATCAATGATAAAACTAAATACAGTCAAACCAGCAAAAATAAATATTAAATTAACAGTAATTTTCTTAAATCCGGATAAAACTCCATATAAAAGAGCCCCTCCAAAAATAAGAGGAACGCCAGGAATAATTGGTAGAAAGACACCTGTTAATCCAACTAACATTATTATTAGTATACCTATGAATATCAGGATTTCTGAAAAGCTCATTTAAGTTTCCTTTTAACAACTATTTAAAATGGTTTTAAAGGAAATGCAAGACCTACTTGATGCATCGGCAAAAGGATTTGCCGATGATCGAGCTTCGGTAATTCCTATTACCAAAGCATCATATAATTCAATTACATTTTTCCCGAAGCTAATTGGCATCCCGCAATTAGAGGGAAGCATCATAAAATTCAATCCTGAAGGATTGAGTTACATTTTTTGAATTTTCGCCTATCGTAAAGATGTTCACACATAGATCACTTATTTGGAATGCAAAAGTTATGATTTTGGACGCCACAATAAATTGTGGCACTCCAGAAATAAAAAAAATAAAAAATCCTGCGATCCCCCCGCAGGATTTTCCCCATTTAGGATAGCGGACTCTGAGATAGCTAAAAGCTACATGGGGCAGGCCCTCCTTTTAAACAATAATTGGCTATAAGGATTGCATCAGCTAAATCTATGATGTCGTTGCAGTCAGCATCTGCTAACTCTAAAGGATCAGGTTCCGGTCCATTTTTGAGAATATAATTGGCTATAAAGATGACATCTGCAAGATTTAAAAGACTATCACCATTTGCATCACCGGGTTGATAGTTTACGACCTCGATTGGATACTGGAAAGGGATAAAATTCTGAGAGGTTATGACCAAAGATATCTCTGAGGTATCAGAGACACAGAAGCTGAAATCAACTTGACCTGCTGAACCAGTAGTATCTCTCAGATAAATCTCCGGAGCTTTGTTTAAACAAACCATAGCACCGGATAAAGGAAATCCTTCATTGGTAACCTCAACGTTGATCTGGTGAGTTCCTAATTTGAGTTTTTTAGGATGGGAGACTATAAGTTCAGATAATGAGTCAGTCCAGATACAAAGCTCAGGGTCTCCTAACAGGTTCAAAGCATACAGAGCCCACCTTAAATATCTGCCGCTGTTTTTTCTGGCTAAGGGAACATAGAACGCTTTAGCATCTGCTAAGGTTTTTCCAGCGTTAAAACTATTTTCTGCAAAAAGATACCTGAAGAACTGAATATCTAACTGTGGTCCAGACCCATGGGTGGGCTCTCCTGGAACGCCCCAGCCGTAACGGCTGTTTCCTATATAAGCTATGCATCCTCCATTCGGGTTATTTATGGAATGTTCCCCCAGACAATCATAGTCAAAAGCATTGGAAAAACATGAGATAGTATAAAGAACAGATAGTCTGGAAGAATTGGTTAATGCGTCCATATCTGAACGATACCAATAATCGGGTCCCAAGCTAAAGCCGGTTACACTCCCATGAGCATAATGGTTAATTAAGTTTTTGCCAGAGTTGAAATTTAATCTGAAAGAGGTTTTGCTTAAATTTTCCAGGCTTTCATATAATTTTGTTATATCAAATTGAGGAGGAATGTAGAAATTCTCGATCAAATCTTTCAGTTCCCCTCCATCAGTATAGGGGGGATCCCATAGAATCTCACCTACTAAGAGAATCTTGGTTGTGTAATCGGTTGAGGGATTTGCTTCATAGGTAAGGACTTTATTCACAAAAGTCTGAGCGTGAGTTGTTGTGATCGCTGGTGCTCTTCCCACAAAGACATCAGGATAAAGATCAACCAAATCCTCGTATTCTCCGAAAATGGTATCACCATCCCAGTTCCAGTCTCCATCCAGATCAGAATAATAAAGGTCAGCTGGAATTTCATCTCTCCAATCCCCTTCGTATTCAAAAGCCCAGGCTATTCTATGAGGAATGTGCTGGGTATCTCCCCCTAATAATACCCAGATAGTTCCGTAGTTTTGATAGGCATGGCGGATGAAGTTTCTGATCTTTTCCGGCTCATCTGCTCCGGAAAAATTGGCTGTTATCCATTCCACTGTTTTAATCTCTGATAAAATTCCTTTTCTGGTTTTCCAGTCTACCAGGGGTTGAAAAGCTAAGACAAAAGAGGTTGGTGCGATTATTAGATACTCTATCAGGGTATCTTGTGCTGAAAATTTTGTCTGGGGTAAAACCACTTCTTCAGGGTTTATCACCACTTTTTTAATAACATCTGAATGGAATTTAGCTCCCACAAAAGACCTATTATAAATGGGTAAAGGCCTTTTCTCTGATTCCTTATATACAAACTTCAGCTCGAAGTCAGTATAAAAAATAAGTTTTTTTTGATCAGGGATGTATTGTAGAGGATACAAAAAGATCTCAGCTGTTTTCTGCCCACATAAAAATCCAAAAGACCCCAATTCTACAAGCTTTCCGGGAAACTCTTTGTTAGATTGATATATCAAAGGATCCGGGGGGATAAATTCAATTCCAGTATTCATCTCAGATAGTGGAACCTCCGGTTGAACAGGGAAGATTTTATATTCTTTAGAGAGTATATTTTTTTCTGCGGAGACCAAAAATACATCCTTAATCTCTAAATCTTCTGGAACAGCAACTCGCAAAATCTTTACTGGCAAATCAGGAGCTCCAATAGGAGCAAAGCTATGAGCATCTTTTAAAATAACTTTATCAAACCGATCTTTTTCTACCAATCCTTCGGATTTTTCAATCCTGAGCTCAGATAGGTTAAATTTTAACTTAACCTCATCTGTTTTGGAAAATATTTTGGATGCTGAAAATAAAAAAACGAAAAATATTAAAGTCGAAAAAGGGCTAAAAATTAAGATCTTCCGCATCTTATCAACTCTGCTAAAATTAATATAGCTTTTAATTTATTATAATAAAAAATGCTTTTTTGTCAAGGTCGTTTTATGGTTTTTGTTTGACAAAAAAGTCTTTTTTTAGCTATATTTATTTGTTTATATGCATAGATGAATATATTAAAAAATAGAATCGATTTTTTCATTAAAAAGTTAAAAAAAAAAGGGAGAAAAAGATGCTAAAAAAAGGCAGAGCCTGGGTCACAGATGATAATATCGACACAGATCAGATCTATCACGGGCAATATCTTCCCTTAACCGACCCTGAAGAGATGGCAAAGCATGCTATGGAGTTTGTTCCCGGTTTCGAAGACTTTGCTCAAATTATGAAATCAGGGGATATAATTGTAGCTGGGAAAAATTTCGGGTGTGGAAGCTCAAGAGAACATGCGGTTATTTGTCTGAAGGAGGCAGGTGTAAGCTGTGTTATGGCTGAGTCATTTTCAAGGATTTTTTATCGTAACTCCATAAATTTAGGATTTCCACTTTTGGAATGTGAGGGGATATCAAAAAGAGTTAAAACCGGTGATAAGTTGGAGATAGATACCCAGACCGGATTTATCAAGAATTTGACCACTTCAGAAAAGATAAAGGGGAAACCACTCTCAGGTCTTGAGTTAGAGATAACCCAAAAGGGTGGGCTTTTGAATTATCTTTTGAGTCTAAAAAGTTAAAAGCCTAAAAAAAGGAATCTGGTTAGCTTAGAAATTTTTGACCTATCCTCTTGTGATAAAATATTTTTTAGATTTAAAGCCTCAAAAAATAATCTACGTTTCCTGTAATCCTTCTACTTTAGATCGTGCTCTTAAGCTTTTGTGTGAGAGATACTGTTTTTTAGAAGTTATCTGTCCCATAGATATTTTTCCCCACACTTATCATATAGAGTCGGTGGCCAAATTTCACGAAAATAAAAACTTTAAATTCTTCTTCTCCTATTTTAATTTCTACAATAGATGCGAGCATCAGCTAATAAAGCTTCCTCGGGCTTTATTAAGGTGCTGGTCCTGCGAGAAAGAGATATTTGACGATATAGATCACGTCAGCTAAGTTTATTTTTGAATTTGAATTAGCATCTCCCGACTCTTTGGGATAGGGAGGGGGTCCACTTTTTATAAGATATTTTGCTAAATATATAGCATCGAGTATATCTATAACCCCATCATGATTGGTGTCTCCTCTTTTGAAGATCAAGCCAAACTCGGTGTTGTTGGTATTGTAGTTGTCGTGATTCTGTTCACCCCATAAAATTAGATAAGGGTTGTAAGGGGTGTGCATATTTAAAAGATGAACATAATAGACGGTGCCATCAGGACTTAGTGATGGTATGTCGGTGGACATAGCCAGATCAAGGGTGTCATCTAAGTTTACATCCGCTAAGGTAGGGGGGCTAGCAAACCCTTGAATTTCTTTAGGGTAGTCGGGCAATAAGTTGCCAAATCGGTCATAAGCATAATATCTTCCCATACCGTTGTAGAGCGCGTTGTCAGTCAGAATAATTTCCACCCAGCCGTCATTGTTTATATCCGCAACAACAGGGTCGCGGAAATGGTGGTTCCATTCAAAAATAATGGGCCAGCCGGGCTGGTAGGTTCCATCATATCTGAAAACGTGGATGTTGGGATAGGGTTCACCTGCATAATCGGTTGTATAATAGGTGCACCAGATTATCTCCTTATAACCGTCCTTATCGATATCGCAAGCCACCGGGGAAGCAGTAGGCTCAACATCATAAAATATCGGAAATCCGGGCATCGGCTCCCCATTTGACCTCCAGACACCGAGCATCCCCCCCCAGTCAGGCCAATTGTCTGCGCTCTCCAGAACTTCGAGCTTTCCATCCAGGTCTAAATCGCTCAATACTAAATGAGTGATCGATCCAGCTCCCAGATGCCAACCCTCAGGTCCCTCCACCGGAAAACCCGGTAGAGGAGTTCCGTCCGAGCTCCAGGCCCAAAGGTGGAAGCTTGATACTGCCACAATATCCAGATTTCCATCTAAGTCCAGGTCACCTGTTGCTGCAGGTCCGGTAAGTATCTCATATTTTATCCCTATGGGGAGCTGTTTGGGCCAGCCAGAAAGTGGCTCACCATCATCATCGATAACATATATGGATGAGTCATGGGCAGGAACAATCACAGTTTCCAATTTTCCGTCTTTATCCAGGTCCGATATTGCGGGGTCAAAGCAGGGGGTATACTGAGTAACTATAGCAGGAAAACCATCGTGGATAGTTCCGTTCTGGTGGTAGACAAAGAGTTTGTAGATGTGAGTGGTGCGCTCTAACTCGAGTGATACCACATCATTCTGCCCGTCACCGTCAACGTCCCCTATGGCAGACCCGTAAGAAAAGATTCCATAAGGGTTGGAGAGCAGGGGCCACCCGGGTAAACGGGAGCTGTCATATTTCCACACGTAGATGCTGTCAAAATCAGAAGGGAATAATATCTCCAAATCCGGATTAGAATCCAGATTACTGGCTATAGGCCTGTTAGGATGTCTGAACAGAGCTTCATCGTAAACCACCGTCTGAGGCCAGCCAGGGAATTCGGTCTGGGCATAAGAGAGGTTAAGCAGAAATAGGATAAAAATCAGAAATATTTTAAAAAATTTCATCTTATTTTCTCTTTTTTTGAGCAAAGCTAAAAGTTCTGCTCTGCCGATAAAGTGATAAATATTTTCGCTGAGCAGGGATTGAACCTGCCCAGCGAACAGCTTATCTTTTCATCGCCTGTATTTATTTCTGTGGCTCATAGGGCAACATAACCAGATCCACACGTTCGTCGGGAAAACCCCAGGTAAAGTATACATAGTGCCACTCGGAATTAGTTAATCGGCCTCTTCCCTGCACCCAATACCAACCCTCCGGCATTTGGGGAGGAAATAAATACTTATAGTCATAGGAGGGTCCAGGACGCTCTTCGATACGAACATATCTCAGTGAATCCTCTTCCCGATCTTCCCAAATGGCTACATAATCATCATCGTCACGATTACCTTCGTAGGTGACATACCCCCAGATATGCCATCTGGGCCTTGGAGCTGCCTCGGTTTGTGGTCTTACCCAAAAGGCTATGACCAGAAAAGATGTAATTAGGCAAAAAGATAACAGCAAAATTATTCTCTTCCTTGACATCTTATTAACTCCTGTAAAAAAATTTTAACTTCGAGTTGTTTTTATCAATATCTTTTAAAGTAATAAAGCCCCAGCCCCGCCACAGGCGGGGCTGGATAGACTCTTCCCCATCCAGATACTATAAACTCGAGAGAGAGAGAGAGTTTTAAAATAGGCATAAGCCCACCTATTTCGTGAAAATTGTTTTAATCTCTATTCCTAATCTTAATATAATTCTAACTTATTATTTGTCAAGGAATTTTTAAATAGTCTCGTCAGAAGCTTTGCTCCTGACACAACCCATAAAATGGAGTGCAATCCCGCCATAGGCTATATCCAAATTAGTTTCGGGAATTCCTGTTCCTGAAGCATCTGAAAAAGTGGATACAAATTCATTGATTTCACCTATTGACAATCAGAAAGTTTATATTAAATTAAAAATATGGGCTAATCTTCAGGGGTTAGCCTTTTTGTTAGAATAATATCTAAAAAACTGGAGGTCTAAAATGAAGTGTCTTAAAAGGATTTTAATCTTAGGAGTTATCCTTGTTGTATCAGGATTTATAATTATCTGGGCTCAATCTCAACCCAAAGAAGAGAAAAAGGTGGTAACAGATTTGACTCCCTCAGAACTTCATAAGCTATTAGGAGAGATGAAAGCCAGAAAACTTTTGAAGCAAAGGGAGGCGATGAAAAAGGTGGGATTGAAGGCACCGGCTAATCAGGATGATTACGATGCTTTATACTATGGCTTGAATTTGACTATCAATGATACAAATCAGACTATTTTTGGCTGGGTGAATATGGAAGCGGAAAGCAGAATCGATGGATTAACCTTAGTTTCGCTTGATTTAATCAATTCCTTAACTGTTGACTCGGTCAAGCTCGGCAGCACTTCCCTTTCCTTTGACCATATTAACAACTTAATCGACATTACACTGGATAAAGCATATAATACCGGTGAGAAGTTTGTGCTCTCAGTTTTTTATTATGGACATCCAGAACCAGGAGGATTTCTGGCTTTTACCTTCGAGACCTATAACGGATACCCAATGATCTCAAGCTTAAGCGAACCCTTTTTCGCCCGAAACTGGTGGCCCTGTAAGGATTTTCCACACGATAAGGCTGATTCAGCTGATATCAACATAACAGTAAGACCTGACCTTGTGGTCGCTTCCAATGGGACATTGAGGGATACCCTCACCAATCCAGATGGAACCAAGACATTTAAGTGGCACGAATCTTATCCCATAACTACCTATCTCATATCAGTTGCAATTTATCCCTATTCTATTTTTTCCCACTATTATCTTTATTCCCCTACTGACTCGATGGAAGTGAGATATTTCGTTTTCCCTGATTACCTGGGAACTGCTCAAGTCTATTATCAGATAACCGTCCCTGCAATAGAATATTATGCTGAAACTTTTGGAGAATATCCCTTTTTATCGGAAAAATATGGGATGGCACATTTTAAATGGGGTGGAGCAATGGAGCATCAGACCTGTACCACCATTAGGTGCTGGTATTATGGTTGGGCTATTATCGTGCATGAGCTGGCTCATCAGTGGTGGGGGGATCTGATAACCTGCAGGGACTGGCATCATATCTGGCTAAACGAGGGATTCGCTTCCTATTGTGAGCCACTATTTCGAGAACATACTTCAGGTCAATCCGCTTATCACGATTATATGGAGGGTATGGATTATCCTTATGGCGGAACAATTTATGTCGTTGATACTACAGATGTTTATGAGATCTTCAGCCTCAGAGTCTATCATAAGGGAGCCTGGGTTCTGCATATGCTCAGGCATGTAGTTGGAGATTCGACATTTTTCGATATTCTAAGAGCTTATTATTCTGATCCTCGTTATGCTCACGGAACAGCGGTTACCGAGGATTTTCAGGGTATTTGTGAAAATGTTTATGGATATGATCTAGACTGGTTTTTTCAGGAGTGGATTTATGGCGAGTATCGACCGAATTATCATTATTCCTGGATCTATGAGCCCTCGCCTGAAAGCTACGATGTGTATCTGCACATAGATCAAATACAGACCACTGATCCTGAGGTTTTTACTATGCCTATTGATATAACTATAAAAGATACTACAAGTGTTGAAGAGACCACTCTGGTGGTTTTTAACAATTTACGTTTTCAGGATTTTAAATTAACTGTTGAGATTCTTCCTCAAAAATTGGAATTTGACAAGGATAACTGGATCTTAAAATATTCAACAAAGACTAGCTATGGATTAAATATTGTCACAACCTCTTTACCTGATGGAAAAACTTTTTGGACTTATTACGATACCTTAGAAGCAAAAGGAGGAACCCCTCCTTATGAGTGGGCAGTTATATCCGGTGATTTTCCGGATGGATTGAGCTTAAGCTCTTCCACAGGAATAATCTCCGGTGCTCCCTTTGTAGCGGATACATTCGATTTCACTGTTCAGGTAGAGGATTTGAGTAGTCTTACCGATACACAGGATTTCACTATAGTGGTTGAGTATGATACAACTGCGCAATGCGATTTAGTTTATGATGATAAGGTGAATTTATCAGATGTGGTCTTTTTAGCCAACTATCTTTTCAAATCAGGTCCTGCGCCAAATCCTTTGAAGTGCGGGGATGTGGACTGTGATGGTTCTACTGAGGTATCTGATGTTATTTACATCGCTAATTATCTTTTGAAAGGTGGACTGGATCCGTGCTGGTGGTAAAAGTGTAATTTGTTGGTAAGGGCGGAACTTGTTTCCGCCTTTTTTATTTTTTGGTTGCAATTTTGTCGAAAGAGGTTATATTTTCGTAAAATTTAAAGTGAAATAGTCTTTTTTAAAAAGAGGTGATTAAATATAAGTTACTAACAACCATTAACTATCTACTAACCACCAATAGGTCGGAGGGCTAGACCTAACTGGTAAGGCAGTGGACTTGAAATCCACCGTCCGTAAGGACTTGCGGGTTCGAATCCTGCGCCCTCCGCTTTTAAAAGTTTTTAGTGGTTAGTTTATAGCTGTTAGTTTTGTTGCTGGAAGTTTTTGAGAGCCTCACCCTTATATAGCTATAAACATTTTCTCCCTTAAAAAATTTCAGGGTATTCCGATAAAAAGTATAGATAAATTTGTTAAAGAGTGCCTGCCTTGAGGATAGCTGGTTGAACTAAGGGAACTTCGGTTCTCACCTCCTTTGCTTCAACCAAGCTATCCTCTTTTACTGTAAAGGTTAAAAAAGAAATGAAAGTAATTAAGCTAAGTTGAGTTAACACCCAAAGTCTTTTATTAAATTCTTCTTAGAAATTTTAAGATTAGAATTGTCTAAACATCACTTTTTGGGTCTCTGTATCCACAAAAGCATAAAATCTATCTTTTAAAGCACCTGGATTCACCACTTTTGTCTGTTCAATTTTCTCCTCTCCTTGTGCCTTATGTGCATGCCCGCAAAAAGCCAAAGATGGTTTGTATTTTTGGATAATATCATTTATCACAGCAGAACCTTTGTGTTTCCCATTATCCGAATCGAGCTTTCCCACAGGTGGAGTGTGGAACAATAAAATCTTTTGCTGATTAAAGTTAGACAAAAATTTAAGCCCGTAATCTGCCTCCCACCTTGGATATTGCAGAACAAAGAAATCCTCTTTATCTTCTTCTGTTATCTCACCTCCGAATCCAGCTATAACTGAATCGTTAAAAACGAAAAAGGAATGATGGACTATATGAATGTTCGGGTTTTTCATAGCCTCTGTTGCCACTTTCAGATACTGGCTTATTGGAGAATCAACATTTCCAGGTATCAAAACTGTTGGTCTGTTCGACTTGGCTATCTGGAGATAGAATTTCCAGTAAATGTTTGTATTTTCCTCGATCTCCTCTTTTATTTTTGGCTTATTTTTATCAGGCATTCTTTTCTCTTTTTTCGCCTCTGCCCATTCGGTACATTTTATTCTCCATTTTAAGATATCGCCGGTGAAGATCACCAGGTCGAAATTTGAATTTTTAACAGCATCAAAAAAATCAGTCCAGATTTCTTCTTTTCCGTGAAAATCAGACAAAGATAGTATTTTCATTTTTTTCTCCTTTCAGACCTAAGCTCTTCCGTAGCGTCGGGGTTTATCCCCGACGTTAATCAAATTACATAGGTAATTCTCTGGTTAGTGCTGGAATTGGATTTCCAGCACTGTTTAAAATCTGGAAAATTCAATTCCTAACTAAAAAGAGCCTTAGCTACAATTTTTTCGTAGTGTTAAATTTATCCTTAAGACCTATTCCTCTTATGAAATATCTTAAAACCTGCTTTTTCTAATCTTGCAACTGAAGTGAAATATGGATCGCAAAACTCCTCCTCTAAATAATCAAAATAACCAAGCTTTTTGAGTTTTCTTTTCATAATTTTGTCTTCCACTTGGGGCATCAAAATTGGGTCGTTCATACAGGCAATATGAAATTTTAGATTTGCAGAAATTAAATTTTTTATCCCCAGATAAGGAAGCTCAAAAAACTCTGATTTTGCCCCAGTCCTTTTTTCAAACCCTTTCGGTGTTCCCGCTTTTAAACAGAGTCTTATATACACATTTTTGTATTTTTTTAATTTGGAAACATAATCTTTATCATCTCCAAAAAGGATACCATTGGTCTCTAAGATGAAAAGATAATCTGTGGTATTTACTAAATCCAAAACTTTTAAAAGGTGTTCTTTACCCAGTGTTGGTTCACCACCGGAGATTCGGAGTCGTGGAACATTTTTCTTTTTCGCATTATAGACCAGTCTGTCAAACACCTGTTCAGGAGAATAAAAATCTTTTTCTTTTTCAGGGAAGTCCCTTGACCAGTTAACCCAGCAAAAGATGCATCTGAGGCAGCATCCCACTGTATACCCGGTTGAGATTCCACGATAAACACCGGTGCAGTAGAATTTGGTATATTTTTTCAAACCCCCTTTGCAAACGATATTTTCTGTTCGTTTAGCCAGTTCCAAAGGGTCAAATGGTTTGAAATTTTGAGTTATGTACCTTGGATAGGATTCCATTTAAGTTTTTCAAAGCAACATTTTCGTCCCATCTGAAAGGGACGGCTACCATTATTTTAATTCTCTTACACTCTCCTAACAAAGCCTTTCTGACCTTTTTTGCTAAAACGAATAGAGAAACACATCAGGATGAACCTTTAGGATAAACCTTCTCTAACTGGTTTGTTATTTTTTTAAACAGAAATCCTTTACCACACAAATCTCGCACTTTTTCTTCCGACAGAAATCCTTAGTTAATCTTAGCAAAGCTGCTTCGAAATCGGCAAAATCTTTTCCTTTTACCTTATTTTCTTCCCACACCCTTTTCAGTTCAACTAAGATTTTGTCTTTTTTAATAACTTTGGGCAAAAGCCCTAAACTTCTTGCTCCTTCGATTACCAGAGCACCGGGCAAAGGTTCTGCTTTTTCCCAGATTTCTCTTAGTTCCCTTAAAAATATATTACAAGTTACATCCCCGATCCCTTTGCCCAAATCCTTTATTTTTTGCTCTAAATCTTTCTGGTCTTTTGCGAAGGAATGGAGTTTGTTCAAATCTTTTTGATATTTGTCTTTTAAATCTTTTGTTATCTCCAAAAGTTTAGTCGCAGTTTTGAAATCATACCTAACATATCCTCCGTTATCCAAAATTCTTACCAGTCCATCCCAGCCAGTTTTTAAAATATCAGATGGGGTTAAAACATCCTCTTTTTTAAATTCGGCAAAGGTTCGAAGCACAATTGTCTCAGATATCCTTGCACCAAAAAGGATGGAGCCTAAAAACCATTTGAATATCTCCTCAGCTTCTTTTTTTGAAAGATCAATATCTAAGCTAACTGAGAACTTTTCGCCTAAATTATTTAACAAAAGTTTTATAGCCTTATTTTTACCCATCATATCTCACTTTTTAATTTTAATTATAAAGAATTTCTTTTTTTTCACAAGAGTTGTTTTGAAAAATTGAAATTGATTTCCAGCCTGAGAGGTCTTATGATTAGGAAAAGATTTTTTTATTAAGAAACAAAAAATAAGTTAAAAGAATTCAGTTAAAAAAAATCTATATGAGAAAAGAATATAAGTTTTTCACTTAACTTAAATATGGATCAAAAGCTTGAAAAAATAAGAACAAAAAATTAGTCCAAAAGTTTAAAAATTTTTTTTATAGTTTTGAAAATTTAGTCAAAATTTAGTTTTTCCTTGACTTTTAAGAATGGAACACTAAAATTAAGAAATGAGGTAAAAGATGGGAGATTTTTTTCAACAAGGAGCAATTTCCACATTACATAGATTAGGGCACAGGGTTCTTGAGTCTTTAGAAGCGGAGTTAAAAGAGCACGGAACTCACAGACCTTTAGCTTTAATTCTACCTGCTGTTTATGCTGAGTTTGAAAGGAAAGCTTTGCCTAATATCCTCAGGCAATTAAAAGAAGTCGACTATTTAAATGAAATAGTGTTGGTGATGAACAAGACCGATGCGATGGAGTTCAAAAGAGCTAAAAAGACTTTGAAAAATTTTGGTCTTGATATAAATATCGTCTGGAGCTCAGGTCCCAGAATAGGTGAGCTTTATAAACTCCTGGAGAAAAACGACCTCCATTTAGGGGAGGATGGTAAAGGGAGGTCAGTCTGGATTGCTTTCGGGTATGTGATAGCAAATGATAAAAGCGAAGTCATTGCCTTGCACGATTGCGATATAATAAACTATAATCGCGAGCTTTTAGCCAGGCTTTGCTATCCTCTGGCTAATCCTAATTTGGGGTACGAGTTCTGCAAGGGTTATTATTCGAGAGTTACTGACAGAATGTATGGAAGGGTCACCAGACTTTACTTCACTCCTCTTGTTCGTGCTTTGCAGAAGATCGTGGGTTATCATCCATTTTTAGTCTATTTGGATAGTTTTCGTTATCCTTTAGCTGGTGAGTTCAGCTTAGATGTTGATTTAGCAAGAGTTACAAGAATCCCAAGTGACTGGGGCTTAGAAGTGGGGATGTTGGCTGAGGTTTATAGAAACTGTGTTTCTAAAAGAATCTGCCAGGTTGACTTAGTGGAAACCTACGAACATAAACACCAAGAGCTTTCTCCAACAGATCCCACAAGGGGGCTTATGAAAATGTGCATTGATATAACCAAATCTCTTTTCAGAACTCTTTCCCAGGAAGGTGTTATCATATCAGCCGGTCTTCTGCGCACCTTAGCAGGAACCTGTCTGAGAACCGCTCAGGATGCTATAAAAAAATATGAAGATGATGCTTTTATCAACAAACTATTTTTTGATCGTCATGCTGAGGTGACTGCAGTTGAAGCCTTTTTAGAGGGTATTCAGATCGCTGGGAACGAATTTCTATCCGAGCCTCTGGGAGTCCCTGAGATCCCTAACTGGAACCGGATTACTTCAGCTATTCCAGATTTCTTAGAGAGGCTTAAAGAAGCGGTGGCAGAGGATAACAGATAAGCCTACCCTTAAAACAAACTAAATTTATGGAATCATACTTGAGGGAAAAGGCTAAATCAATATTTTTTGCATCCTTAAAAGGTGCAGACCCAAAACTTTGCGTAAAAAGATTCTTAATGGTTGAAAACGGTTATATTTTAGCCGGGGATTTAAGAAAAAAATTAAATGGGATTAATAAAATCTTGGTTGTGGGAGCTGGAAAAGCTTCAGCTTTGATGGCTCAAGCTACAGAGGAGGTTTTAGGGGATGAAATCGATTCTGGAGCAGTGGTCTCTAAAACAGGGTATCAAGCTCCCCTGAAAAAAATAAAGCTTTATTTTGGAGGACATCCATACCCTGACGAAAACGGAGTTAAAGGGACGCAGACGATAATTCAAACCGTTTCTGAAGCTGGTGAGAACGACCTGATCATCTCTCTTTTCTCAGGAGGGGGATCATCTCTTCTGGTTTCTCCTTTTGATGGAATAAGTTTAGAGGATAAAAAAAGGATCACCCGGCTTCTTCTGGAATGTGGTGCTAATATCGATGAAATAAATACTATTAGAAAACATATATCTAAAGTAAAAGGTGGAAGATTGGCTAAGTTAGCTTACCCTGCTCAAATAGTATCTTTAATTTTATCAGATGTTATCGGAGATAGATTGGATTCCATTGCTTCCGGACCAACTGCTCCTGATCCAACTACTTTCAAAGACTGTCTTGAGGTTCTTTTTAAATACAAATTGATGGACAAAATCCCCAAATCAATAAAAGTTTTTTTAGAGAACAATCAGAACAAAAAAGATTGTGAGACCTTAAAACCAGAGGATTTAGTCTTTGAAAAAGTGAAAAATATAATAGTGGGCTCAAATCTTTCAGCCTTAAAGGAAGCGCAGAGAAAAGCAAAAGAGCTGGATTTCAATACCCTTATGTTATCTTCCACCATCTCAGGTGACACCAGAAAAGCTGCCTTAGAACATGCTGAGTTAGCCAGAAGAATAAAGGTTGAGAAAAAAATCGTTCCTCCTCCTGCCTGCGTTATCTCTGGAGGTGAAACCACAGTGGAAGTCAAGGGGAAGGGATTAGGCGGAAGGAACCAGGAGTTCGTATTGGTTTCAGCTATCGAGATCGATGGGCTTAAGAATGTTGTGATTGCCAGTTTGAATACTGACGGAACTGATGGACCAACAGATGCTGCTGGTGCTATCTGCGATGGATTCACAGTTTCTCGTGCGAAAAAAAAGAATTTGGATCCAAGAGAATATCTGGATCAAAATGATTCCTATCATTTCTTTCAACAATTAGGTGATTTGATAAAGACCGGTCCAACCAATACCAATGTTATGGATATCCATATAATTTTAGTGGGTTAGAAGTTATGCCAAAAAGCATCTTAATCAAAGAGGCAAAAGAAAAAGTAAAAGAATACAATAAGGCTGACATTGTGATCGGAATACCGAGCTACAACAATGCTCGAACAATATCCCATGTGGTAAGAGCGGTATCAGCTGGATTGGCTAAATATTTTTCAAAATACAATTGTATAATTGTCAACTCAGATGGTGGGTCCAAGGACGGAACTCCAGATCTGTTTAAAGAGACGATGGTGGAGGATTTTGATACTATCTTGATGGAGCATCCGGTCTATCCGGTGCATAAGATAGTTACTCCCTACCATGGTATTCCTGGAAAGGGGAGTGCTTTTCGCACCATCTTCGAGATTGGACATCTTCTTCAGGCTAAAGTCTGTGCGGTTGTGGATTCAGATCTCAGAAGCATCACTCCTGAATGGCTGGAGGCATTGATCGAGCCGGTTTTGTTCCATGGTTTCGATTTTGTAGCCCCCCTATATCAACGTCATAAATATGACGGAACCATCACCAACTCCATTGTCTACCCCCTTACCAGGGCTTTGTATGGGAAAAGAATAAGACAGCCGATCGGAGGTGAATTCGGCATCTCCGGGAATTTGGTCTCTTTCTTTTTGAAAAACAAGAAGATTTATTACACGGATGTTGCGAGATTTGGGATAGACATTTGGATGACTACTACCGCGGTGGCTTGTGGTTTTAAGGTATGCCAATCTTTTTTAGGCGCAAAAATACACGATCCCAAAGACCCCGGAACTGACCTTGTCTCGATGCTTTCTCAGGTGGTAGGTCCGGTTTTTAATTTAATGGAGACATATAATGACAGTTGGTCTGAGGTCGCAAGCTCGGTTCCGGTTCCGGAGTTTGGATTCAAATTCGAGGTAGCAACTGATCCGGTGAGAGTGAATCTGGAGAGGATGGTGGAAAGCTTCAAGCAGGGAGTATCCGATTTAGTCTCGGTCTGGGAGAAATTTTTATCAGGCGATGTCCTTTCTGAACTGAGGAGGATATCCTCCTATAACGTATTAGAATTCAGGTTTCCTAAAGAACTTTGGGTAAGGATAATCTATGATTTTTCTTTAGCTTACTACAAAAAAGTTCTGGCTAAAGACCACATCTTAAAGTCTTTAACTCCCCTTTATTTAGGTAGAACTGCATCTTTTGTCAACGAAACCATGGAAAGCACTTCTTCTGAGGTGGAGGAAAGAATAGAAAGCTTGTGTCAGGAATTTGAAAAACAAAAAAGTTATCTTTTATCTAAATGGGAAAAATAAAAAGGAGTGATTATGAGTTTTATATTGATATCAAGTTTTTTTGTTCAATTTTGGGAAAGGCTTAAGATCTTAAGTCCTAAAGTGCTTGAGTTTTTGCTTATCATCGTGTTGGGATTTGTCCTTGCTTGGATTCTAAAAGTGGTAGTCCGTGAAATCTTAAAGACGGTGAAATTCGATAGCTTATGCTATCGCATCGGTTTGTCCAGTGCCTTAGCCAGAGCAAATGTCATAAGAACTCCTTCGGAAATCATCGGGTTGATTGTCTACTGTGTAGTGATCTTTTTGATTCTTTTGGTCAGCTTAAGCACTTTGAATATTCGGGCAGTTGATCAAATGGCTTCGTCATTTTTAGTTTATCTCCCCCGTTTTCTCATTGCGGTTTTAGTCTTGATCTTCGGATATCTTTTAGCTGGATTTGTGGGAAGAGCTATATTGATCGCCTTAGTGAATGCCCAGGTAAAGTCAGCTAAACCGATTTCGATTGCGGTGCATGTTTTGATTTTAATTCTATTTTTGGCAATGGGAATCGAGCAACTCGGTATTGCAAAAGGAGTGGTTGTTGCTACCTTTTCTATACTTTTCGGAGGTGTGGTCTTGGCTTTAGCTATTGCTTTTGGTCTGGGTGGAAAGGACATGGCTAAAGACTTTTTGGAAAAAAGAGCTAAATCCTCCCGTGAACCAAAAAAGAAACCGGATGAGTTCTCCCACATCTAAAAAGGATGAAAAAAAAGATATTGATATTCACCGACTTAGATGGAACCCTTCTCGATTACCACACCTACTCTTTTAAGCCAGCACTTTCAGCTTTAAAAAGGATAAAAAAAAGGAAAATCCCACTTATAATCTGCACCAGCAAGACCAGGGCTGAGATAGAAATTTATCAAAAAAAAATTAGAAAATCATCATCCCTTCATCTCAGAGAATGGAGGAGCAATCTTTTTACCAGAAGATTATTTTAAAAAAACCTCTTTAGGTTTGAAAAAATGCGAATGCATCAAGAGAAAGGATGGATATAAAGTAAAAGAACTCGGCACTCCTTATAATATCTTGAGAGAAAAACTCTTTGAGATAACAGAAAAATTTGGTCAGAAAGTCAAAGGGTTCGGAGATATGAGTGTAAAAGAGATAAGAAAAAATTATGGGTTGAATTCAAAGGAGGCAACTTTAGCTAAAAAAAGGGAATATGATGAGCCTTTTTATTTTGTCACTTCACCAGATGAGGACACTTTAAAAAGAATTCAAGAAAAGTTTTATAAGATTGGATTGAATATGGTGAAGGGTGGAAGACTTTTTCATCTAACAGGAGGAAATGATAAGGGGAAGGCTACAAAGATACTTAAAAAGATGTATGAAAAAGAGTGGGAAACGAAAATAAAATCTATTGGATTAGGGGATAGCTTGAATGATTTGCCAATGCTTTCAGAAGTTGATTTTCCTGTTTTAGTCAAACTGCACAATGGGAGATATGAGGAAAAGATTATAAAAAAGCTTAATCCCTTTTTGGCTAAAGGGATTGGAGCAAAGGGATGGAATGAGGCTATTATAAAAATATTAGAAAGGATTGATGAAGATGAAAAATAAAAGCATAATAAGGCTTAGTTTTTTTATTTTGATTTTTTTTGTGGTTTTTTCCTTGTTTTTTTGTGAAGAGAAACCAAAAAACGAGATGACAGTCTTAATCCGGATGATGGATATTCAGGATTTATGGTTTAGAGAGAAGATGAAGGAGTTTGAAAAGGAAAACGATGTTAAACTTAATATCGTTACTTTTGATAAAGTTGAAGATGTTAAAAAGATGATCGAACTTGAGCTAAAATCCGGGAAAAAAAATATCGGTCTGGTCAAGACCGCCTATGAGATGGTCTATCCTTTGGCTAAGGGGGATTATTTAATCCCCTTAAAAGAAATTATTGATACTCTTCAACTAAAAGATGACCTTTCCGAGTATCTTCCCCTGTCTTTAGAGATCGGGACTATCGATGGAGAGGTCTTCTACATTCCAAGAAAACTTGAGACTTATCTTATGTTCTATTTGAAATCCAAGGTGGAGGATGTTTTAAACAACTGGGAAAAGGACAGGGCAAAAATCGATGAGATGCTGAAACAGGTAAATGGCTATGGATTGCCCAAAGGTTATATTCTGGAAAAGGACCCAAACTTGTGGGACTTTTATGATTTAGTGGTCTTATCCTACTTTTGGGCAAATCATCCTTATTTTGGGCTAAAACTTCCCCGGATGGCTCATCGGGGCAAAAAATATGCTGGGACAACAAATGAGCTTTACACCAGAATATTCGAGTTAGGAGGAGATCAAAAAGATATCATCGAGATGGACACAGATCCAGTGGTGGATATGTTCTGGTGGGAGGGGTTTTTTGTAAAAAATAATCTCTACAATCCAGGGATGTGGGAGCAGAGCTGGTCAGGAGGAGGGATATGGAAAGCGATATCCGAGGGACAGGTGTTTTTAGCTTTTATGCATCAGATAGATCTTTTTTTTATTCACGGTGGTTCAGACCCGACTATGACCGGATATTTAAAAGAACCAGAAGATTTAGGGATTGCAATTATGCCTGTGGGTGTCTCTTTGGAGATAGGAAGTTCTGGGATCCCCAAAAGAAAAGGAGAGCATAAGTCAAATCTATATGGCTGGTGGTGGGGGATTCCAAAAACATCTCCTTCACCTGAGCTTTCCTACAAATTAGCTCGATTTATCACCAACAAAGTTAACCAGATAGAGGAGTGCTCCCGTTTCGGTATGTTTCCTGTAAGGGTCGATGTTACAAAGGAGATTTCAAAAACATTTTTTAAGGACTGGAAAAGAGAAGTCTTCGAAGTTTCTCAAAAGCAGTTTGAAAAAGGAACAAAGCCGTCACCTTCCCTTTTCTCCTTGCCACTTTTGAACAAAAACTATCTTGACGCCTGGTATGAGATAGCAGTTGAAAAAAAACTTACAGACAGGAAAGAAATAAAATCTGTGTTAAAAAAGTATGCTCAAAAAAATAAAGAAATACTCAACCTGGGAAAAACTGAAAGATAACCTGTTTATTATCGGGATCACTGTTCCTTCATTTCTTTACCTTTTTGCCTTCTTAGTAATTGTCCTTTTTTACCTGTTTAAATTCTCTTTTGGGGAGGGTTTGCCCATATTATCTGTTTTCTCAGAGGGTGAATTCAGAAAAGCTTTGTTCAGGACTTTCTGGTTTATGCTTGTGGGCACTCCTCTTCAGCTTGTGGTGGGGATAATTTTAGCTTTGTTGGTCTATGAGAGTTTTAAAGGAGTAGGGTTGGTAAGAAGTTTGTTTTTGGTTCCCATTGCTATACCTGCTTTAGTAACTGCGGTGATTTTGAATCTTTTATTTTCCTATCCTTTTGGTCATATCAATGATCTTTTTTTAGGAAAACATTTTTTCTTTCCGAAAATTTTTACAGCTCCTTTGAATTTCAGTGGCTCTGAGTTTTTTTCCATAAGTCTCGCTATGCTCGGAAAGGTATGGAGGGATATGCCGATTGCGATGCTTATTATCTTAGCCGGGCTTCAGACCATAGAGAAGGAGGGGTATGAAGCAGCTCAGATTATGGGCGCAAGCTTTTGGCAGAGGTTTAAATATATCACCCTCCCACTTCTAACCCCGGCAATCTCCACTGTTTTGATCTTAAGGTCTATCGAGAACTGGAAGGAGTTTATTTTCCCTTTTATCGTTGCTCCAGCCTATCCTCTCTTAGGAGTATTAATCGAGAGATTATATCATGTTGAACAGAATCCTCAGCTTGCTTGCGCCTGTGCCTTGTGGTTAGTGATATTTATTGGAGCAAGTGTTTTTCTTTTTACTTTTTTAACTAAAGCTGTAAGAACATATTTGGTCAAAGTTTAAAAAAAAGCAAATATGGGAAGTTTAGTTAAAATAATTCTTATTGGAATAATAATCTTTTTCATAATCTTTCCCATCTTTATCCTTTTTAAATATTCTATATCAGACAAAGATAGCGTTGTTACTGGAGGAAAATATCCTGAACCTTTCTGGCCCTTTAACCCGAATTTCAAGATGTTTGAATCCCTTTCTGTTAGAGGTGATTTTTTATACTCTGGAATGGTCAGCTTAGAAGTTGGTCTTTTGACTGTGATTTTTTGTCTTTTTTTAGGTGTTCCCACTGCTTATGCCTTAGCCCGATTCAAAATTCCAGGGGTGGGGGTTTTGCTTTTCTTTCTTTTGTCAATCAGGTTATTTCCGGACATATCAGCAGTGATACCTGTTGCAGAGCAGTTTTTTAAACCCCCGTTTTCCTATTTGCCTCCTTTGGTTTTGGTAGCCTTAGCTCACACCCTCCTATCATTGCCTTACACTATTTATATTGCGGAAGGTGTTTTCGAGTCCATACCAAAAGACTTAGAAGAACAATCTCAGGTGTTGGGAGCTTCCAGAGCTTATTCTTTTTTAAGGATTTTAACACCTTTAGCTTTGCCAGGATTAGGAGCAGCTGCAATCTATACATTTCTTTTATCCTGGAACGAATTTGTATTTGCCTATTTTCTTTTGTTTCAGGGAACCGAGAGCACCCTGCCGGTTTACCTTTTAAGAATTTTGACCTGGTCACCTCAGAAGAATTTCATAGCTGCTATATCTCTTTTAATATGTATTCCTGTTATAATATTTACATTTGCAGTTCAGAGGTATATGAGAACTGGACTGACCGCAGGAGCGGTAAAATGATATAAGATCACCTTGTAACTTTTGATTATGATTCTTAATGATTAATAACACTAAAAGGTGCCTGTTGGGTCCCCTGACCCAACAGGGTTCTCCAGTCAGGTCGGGGACCTGACTGGCACAGATAAATGTAGTTGCTCGATTTATCGAGCTATAGTGTCTTTTGAATCAGGCAACTACGAAGGAAAAACACTAAAAGATTTGCAAATAAAAAAGGATTGTTGTGGCTGAAGTAAAATTAGAGAATTTAAGCAAATTTTTCGGAGAAGTTAAGGCTGTGGATAACATAGACTTAAAAGTTGAGGATGGAGAATTTTTGACTCTGGTTGGTCCATCCGGTTGTGGTAAATCTACCACTTTAAGACTGGTAGCTGGATTAGAAAAGGTAACCAAAGGAAAAATCTATATTGATAACCTGATGGTCAATGATATTCCTCCTCAGAAAAGGAATATCTCCATGGTTTTTCAGAGCTATGCCCTTTTTCCACATATGTCGGTTGAAGCTAATATTGGATTTGGTTTGAAAATAAGAAGAATGGATAAGGATAAAAAAAATAAAAAGATAGAGTGGGCTTTAGAGCTTTTAAGTTTAGATGGATTAGAAAAAAGGTTACCTAAAGAGCTTTCAGGTGGTCAACGACAGAGAGTAGCATTGGGAAGAGCATTGGTCTTGGAGCCTGATGTTCTACTTTTAGATGAGCCCTTGTCAAATCTCGATGCGAAATTAAGGATGAGGATGAGAACTGAACTGAAAAGGCTTCATAAAAAGGTAAAAGCGACTATAATTTACGTTACCCATGACCAGGCAGAGGCGATGACCCTCTCTGACAGGTTAGCTGTGATGAAGGATGGAAAGATATTACAGGTGGGCACACCTGAGGATGTATATGAAAAACCGAAGGAGGTATTCACCGCAGGCTTTATCGGCTCTCCCACGATGAATTTTCTGGATGGAGAGTTTTTTCCTTTTGTTAAAGATAAAAATATAATCGTTGGAATAAGGGCTGAAGACTTAAAATTATCTCGAAAAGAAGTGCCAAATTCTATAAAAGGGAGGTCAATTGTAATTGAGACCTTAGGCTCGGATAATTATCTTTATGTTGAGGTCTCAGACACTCTGGTTTCAGTCAGACTTAAGCCTGAGGAGAAAGTTCTTGAAGGGGAGGAGGTTTGGTTGGTTTTTGAAGAGAAGAGGATACATAGGTTTGATAAAAATTCGGGGCAAAGAATTTGAAATCACAAGAGAGTTAAATAGTTGCGTCAGGACTGGGGACCTGACATAATACTAAATTAACGGAGCCTTCATGGCTCCGATACCATCGAATCTGCGTAGAGACTGTATTTTTGTTGTTGCCGAATTTCTAATTCGGCAATACCTTGCTGTATTTAAAATGCAGCAACAACATTCGATATAAAAATTTTTGGTAGTTTTTTAATCCTAATCCTCGTAGTAGAATATTTTCCATCTACCCTCTTTTAAATATAAACGCACATTGGTATATCTGTAAATCCCTGTTTTTAAATGCATAAAGGTTAGCTCAACAGTTGCAGTATCACCCTCAAATTTTGCATCCCCAATAACTTTACGATAGTTTTCCCATTTCACCCTAATAGTGCCATCCTTTAAAAAGTGTCTTTTAAGCTGATTTTTCGCCTGATCTAATTTTTCTTCAGGTAAATATGGGAATTTTTTTTGGGTTAACATATCGAAATCAACCAACATTTGCAGAGCTAAAGAGTCAGATTTTGCCACAGCTTTTATGAATTTTATCACCGTTTGTCTTGGATCAGGCCTTCCTCCACACTGGATAACAATAGAAAATAGCGTCGTAAAGACCCCTATATAAAATACTTTTTTCATTCAGACCTTCCTTTTTTATTTAGTTTTCTTTACAGGTTAATCTAAATTGAGGATATTGTCAATAATTTTTTGAATTGTGTCTGGAAAGATGTTAATGGAGTGTGCAAAGCATCTTGACGATAAACCTTCAGGTTTACTTAGAAAAGATTCTATTTATCTTTAAAATTTAATAGATCAAGCTAAAGCTTGATACTCCAAAAAGAAAAAATGGAGTGTGCAAAGCTCGAAGAGTCTTGACGACATCTCCGTATGGATCAAGAGATTGACGATAAACCTTCAGGGTTACAGGAAAAAACTATATTATAAGTCAAGCTGAAGCTTGACACTCCAATATAGTTACTCTAAGCTTGCACTTTAATTTTTTGCTTCGATTGGTAGAAATAAAAAAGCCATCCAGAGGATGGCTTTTTTAAATTAAATCTTTATTTTTTCTTTGGCGAAACTAAGTTATATCGCTTCATCTTGAACCTTAAGGATGACTCAGGGATAGAAAGGGCACAAGCAGTTGTTTTTTTAACCCAGTTGTTGTCGCTTAAAGCCTTAAGGATATATTGTTTTTCTAATAAAGCCATGCGCTCATACAAGGAAAGCTTATCTTTTTTTAACTCCTCAGGAATTGTGAATTTGTCAGATAGAGCATCGAGCTGGGTTGTCCCTTTACCTTTATCGAAAGTTAAAACCCTTCTAACCTCGTTCTCCAGTTCCCTTACATTTCCTGGCCAGTCGTAGTTGGTGAAAAGTTCCAAAATTAAAGGAACTAAATTGGAGAAAAGAGAAGGATTTTGTGAATAACTTTTGATAAAGTGATCTACCAGAAGAGGAATATCCTCCCTTCTTTCCTTCAAAGGCGGAATTTTGATATGAACTGCATTCAAACGATAGAACAAATCCTTGCGGAAGTTCCCTTTTTCAACCTCATCTTCCATGTCTTTATTAGTTGAGGACATTATCCTTATGTCTACTTTTCTGAGCTTTGTCTCACCTAAGCGGGTGAACTCTTTGTCTTCCAAAACCCGCAGAAGTTTGATCTGGGAGGATAGCTTTATATCTGCTATCTCATCCAGATACAAAGTTCCTCTGTCAGCCTCCTCTAAAAGACCTCTTTTATCAAAAGTAGCTCCGGTATAAGCGCCCTTTTTGTGTCCGAAAAGCTCCGACTCGAAAAGGGATTCAGGCAGAGCAGCGCAATTTATCGCAATGAATTTTCCTTCTTTTCTTCCGCTCGAATAATGGATAGCTTTTGCAATCAGGTCTTTGCCAGTTCCTGTCTCACCTTCAAACAAAATAGGAAGATCGGAATCTTTGACCTGCAAAAGCTTCCACAAGATCTTCAACATCTTTGGATTCTGAGTTATAACAGTTGGGAAACAGGAGGTTAACTCAAGCTGTTGCCTTAATTTAAGATTGTCCTGTTCAAGTCTTTTCTTCTCAAACTCAACCAATTTCAATCCGATCACATCTGCAAAAGCAACAGCAAAATTAAATTGGTTTTGAGTGAAAAAAGATCTTGGCAATAAATCCCCATTCCTGTCGAGGTATAAATATCCCTCCACTTTTTCTTGTGATTTAAGAGGAATAAAAAGAAGGCTTTGGACTTGTTCTCCATTCAGTTTTAAACCGTTTGTGCTAATTATGGGTTGTTCTCTTTTCTTTTGAGAATCAGGTAGTTCGAAAAATATTTTGTGAGCGCCCTCAGGTCCAATATTTAAACACGAGATGACTTTAAAATTATTTTCATCATTTTTCAAAAGTATAAATCCCCTATCCGCCTCGATTCTTTTTGCCAAAATATCCAAGATTTCCTTTAAGCTTCCTCCTTTAAGTCCCCTGTATTCACCCTCTGATAGATATCTTCGAAACAACCTGTATTCGTTCTCAAAAGATAATGATTTTTCCGAGATCAAGTTTTCGATACCCTCCCTTAAACTCTTTATCTTTTGAAGCTTTCCCTCATCTAAAAGTTGAGTAAAAAGAATTTGAGCTAAATCTAAGGATTGTAGCGCTTGGTCTAACTCCTTTTTCTCCAAAAATAAATAAGCCTTTGAAAGTTGAGCTTCTGCAGAAAAGTGGGGTATTTTTATTTCCGAGAAAAGTTTTTGGCTTTTTTCCAAAAAGCTTAAAGACTTCTGATAATCAAAACAGCCTTCTTTTCCTGCTTTAAGAAAGGTTTTAGCTAATTCATATTTTGCCCCTAAATTCTGAAAAAGGTCGATACTTTTGGAAAAATATGTTAAAGATTTTTCCTTTTGTGCCTTTTTTGACCATATCTCTCCTAAGATACGATAGATTGCTCCTTGTTCTGTTCTCTCATTCAAAGATAGGGATATGTTCAAAGACCTCTCGCAATAAGCTAAAGCGGTATCGAGTTCATCTTTGGCAGTTTTCAATTCAGCTAAAATCCTAAAGGTCTGCGAAGCTATATCCCCTTCAGGAGCATTCTTTTCTATTATCTTAAGTGTTTTGTTGCAACAATCCTCTGTTTTTTCATAATCCCCTTTTGCTAAAGAAAGCTCCGCAGAATATTCATAATAGATGGCTAAATCCCTGGTGAGATTGTTTTTTTGTATCAGCTTTTTTGCTTTTTGATAAAAGGAGAAAGACTGGACAAAGTCTTTTTTCAAAAATTTAATATATCCTAAGGATAGATAACCATGGGCTAAAAAGACCTCGTCTTTTTGTTTTTGGTTAATCAAAATGCTTTTTGAGAGATTCTTTTCAGCCTCATAGATTTTACCCTGTAAGATATTAACCCTTGCTAAATTAGCTAAAAGCCCACCTTTTTTTTGCTTATAATCTATTTCCTCAGATAGTCTAATAGATTCTTTCAGATATTCCTCTGATTTAGGGAAGTCTGATTGAATAAAATATATCTGGGCTATCTTGTTATATCCGGCTATAATTCCCTTAATATCATCTATCCTTCTGTAGGTAGCAATCGCATCTCTAATCTGGATTTCTGCTTCTTTGAGTCTACCAGTGGAAAGATAAATATTGCCCAAAATCCATAAGAGCTCTGCTATTCTTTTGTTCTCCAGAGTATTTTTGAAAAAATGATAGGCAATTTTGGCTTCAGGTAAAGCCTCCTTATACCTACCTTGATTAGATAAGACTTCAGCCAAAAGATAAGATAAAGTAGCAGAGTCTTGAGTGAAGGGGAAAAGCTTTTGGTTTAGCTTTAACTCCCTTATCTCTGCTAAGGCTTGGTTGTAAGCCTTCTTCCGGATTAACTCTTCTATAGCCTCAAGTTTTAAAGAAAAACTTAAGACTTTTTCATTAGCTTTGGTTTTCATTTACCTTTCTTTTTCAGAGTTAGGCTTTTGAAAACTTTTGGCTTCGCCTTTTCTAACCTCTTTTTTTGTCCTCTCCTGGACTTGCCCTAAGGACTGAGAATGGGTTTTGTAAACCAATACTGTGAAATAAGGTGCCCAGTTAAAGTTCCAGTCAATAATCAGAAAAATACCATCATTTCCTGGCACAGGTTGTATCCCTTTTATATCATCCCAGGGGTGACCTCTTGGGTCAGGTTCATCATCTCCGGATCCAGGATAAGCTGAAAAAGTTAAGGAAAAGATGAAAAGAAAGAGGATTAGGAGGCTTAAAATCTTTTTTAACATTTTATCTCCTCCAAATCAAAGGATGAAAGTTCAAAAAAACAATAATTTCAGAAAATTCAAATTAAAAAAAACTTAATTATTTTTTACCATTTAAAATTTAACAAAAAATCCAGTTTTTGTCAAGTATTATTATCTAAATCTTTCCAATAAATTATACGGGTTGATTAATTTTTGATTAGAGGGTTTTTATTAAGCTAAAAAGCCTTCATTGGCAATTCCAGCTTTATCGTCTAACATTCCCTTTTCACAAAGGTTTTAGGCAGGATAAATTCCTTCCTCTATTGAAATATTAATAAGTTCTAAATTATAGCACTGAGCATCTAACTCTCCAGTGATTTTTTGGAGATTTATTCGACAATCTTTTAAGAATTCGAAAGGGTTAAAAGATGAAAAAGTCTGAGTTAAATCGGATAAAAAGAATTTCTTAGAGTGATTCTAAAAAACTCAATTTCTAAAACAGATTTAATAATTTACCACCAGGACCAAATCTCCACTCTGAGGTAGCGAATTATCCTTCTGGTTAAAATGTAGAGCAAACTTTTTTTCCCACAGTAGATTTTGGCGTGTCCTGTCATTCCAGATCTTAGGAGGCTATTTTTATTTTCGATTTTGCTTGTTACCAAAAATATCCTTTTTTTCCCAGAATACTCTGATTTAAAAGCTACCCTTGAGACTTTTCCATAAAATGACTCAAAAGGATAAGATCTAACCTTTGCCTTAACCTCAAGATCCGGCTTGACCACATCCATATCTTTTTCTGATACTTTGATCAAAACTCTGACTGTATCCAAATTCTCTATTTTTAAAAAAGTTGAATCCGCTCTTGCGGAGGTGACAATTCCTGAGATAGGACTTTTTATCCTTGACGCTTCTATTTGGGATTCTAAAGCTTCCTTTTCTGCTATTAAACTCTTCAGCTCTGCTTGAGCCATCTTTATCTGTTCTGGCTCTGCCCCAGATTTTAAAATCAGAAGTTCATTCTGTGCAATCTCCTTTTCCTTTTTGAGAACTGAATAATCTGTCTCGATTTTTTCGAGCTCTTCATCTGAAATCAGATTTTTTTTATGTAGATTTTTGGCTCTTTTTAGCTCTTTTTCTTTTGCGGATAATCTGATCTCGGTTTGCTTAACTTTATCCTTTGCCTTTTCCAGCTCCTCTTTTTTGGGCAAGTTCAAAAGGAATTCCAAATACGCTTTTGCCTTCTCTATTCTGGCATTTATCTCTTTTAACTTGGTTTGGTATTGAGCTGAGGCAAAAGTGGCGATAACTCTACCCTTTTTAACCCTATCTCCCTCCTTTAAATTCGATTTGAGATTAACCACCCCATAATCCCCGGACATAAGCTTCAAGAAATTAGTCTCCTTTCTCTGCTCAGACCCGGAGACAAAAAGGTTCTCCTGAAGATAACCATCAGGCTGAGTTACAAGTGTGTATGATTCTAAGGGCTGAATCTCGCATTCTGATGAAATCCTCAACTCGATCGGAAAAAGGAACAAAAATAAAAAAAGTGCAAAAATTATTATGCTGTAAGTTAAGATTTTTCTCGGTTTTTTCATTTCCTCTTTCTTAAAAAGCAAAAATTTGAATGTTCCTGCAAGAAAAATCTGAGCTGGATTTTTAAAGATAACATATAAAATCAACAAAAACAAGACCAGTCCATAACCTTGAAACTGTGAGACCAAAAACTTTTCCACTTTAAAGAAAATATAGCCTAACAGGAGAACAGAATAGACAACAGAAAAAAAACCGTATACCAAAAAAGTTTTTTTCTGTTTTTTTGGTAAATCGATTTGCGGAAGGTCCAATTTGAGGATTTTTCTTTTGAAAACGGAATTTAAAAATCCAAAAGCTTTTTTTCTTAAATTTGGAATCTCTAAATAATCTGATAAAATATAGTAGCCATCGAGTTTTATCAAAGGATTGAAGTTGAACAAAAGTAAGATCCCCGAGGCGATCATAAAAACCAAAAGAAAACTATTTAGTTGGGTATCGAGTGCGGTTATTCTCCAGAGTATGGTTGCTGTTGCCCACATCACAAGATGAATAAAAGGACCAGCTAAAGAGACCAGAAGCTTTTTTTTCTTCTCACCAAACATCCAGGCATCGGAGACATTGGTGAAAAAAGCTGGTTGAAGATAAATTAACAAAAACCCCATCTCATGGACATCTCCGCCAAAATGCTTACAGGTCAGGGCATGTCCGAGCTCGTGGAAAAAGCCCATAAAAAATACTGCAACCCAAAGTTTCAGAATAGTAGATGGGTGATATAATCTTTTGAGACTATATCCTAAATCCTCCCAGTTCGAGATGGTTATGACAAAGGCTAAAAATATTGCTAATAAGGATAAAAATACAAATTTTTTAGTATAAAAGAATCTTGATTTTTTCAGAAGTTTAGTTAAAAACCTATCCGGATCAAAGGCTTTGACTTTAATAAAAAGGATTTTCTTTAAAAGATTTTTCTCTTTTTCTGCCTCATATCTAAGCTTTGAAAGCTCTCTTGTTAAGCTCTCTGTTTCCAAAAATCGAGATTTATCCAACTGAGAAATGAATTTATTTAAAACTTCCTCTTTTAATTTTATTTTGAAATGGTCTTCGAAAATTTCTTTTATTTTTTCTCTGGAATTTTTGCCATCCAGATTCTTAATAATGAAATATTCGTGTTCTTTTACCCTGAAGAATTTTTTAGTGAGGGGGTCTTTTATAACATAATAGATTTCCCCCTCGAATTTTTGTTGGCTTATGATTAAATCTTTTCTTATCTTGGGATACTCTTCTGTCATTTTTTTAAAGATATTTTTCATAATTTACCAAAATAACACAAAATAAGTCAAGGGAAAAATGCTTGATGTTTTGTGGGCTGTTTTTTGTGGAGTATGCGAAGCATCTTGACGATAAATCTTTAGATTTCTTCTGTGGTCTATTTTGGTAGCCGGAGGCTTCAGCCTACGGATGAGGGTGATGATTTTCAGAATATTCACCCATATGGGCGGCTACCGACTTCCTACACATTATGGGATGCGGAAGTTTGCCAATCACCTCACCCCTGACCCCTCTCCTCTTAAGGAGAGGGGAACAAAAAGGGGTGAGGTTTTCTAACTATCAGGAGTAGCTCCTGACCGAACAGTAAAAAGGGGTGATTTTATTTTTTGTTTTTGCGTTTTACTCTACTGTAGCCATTGGATGCTTTTTTATTGGTGGGGTCTAATGACAAAGCTGAAAGGTATTGGGCTTTAGCTTTTTCAAAATTTCCTAAAGACTCATAAGATCGACCCAAGCAGACTCTGATTTCCGAGATCCAGACTTTGTTACCTTTGTTTAATTCTATAGCCATTTCAAAGCTTGAGATTGACTTTTTATAATAGCCCATTTTCTGGTAAGTTAATCCCAGATAATAGAAAGCCTCCCAATTGCTGGGATCTTCATCCACTGCCTTTTTAAATTCCTGCAATGCCTTGCTAAATTTCTCTTTACGAAAGAATTTCATTCCGTTTTGTAAATGATTGCCTGACGCCACCTTTTGTCCATAATTTTTTGCACTTGGAGGGTGAGGTGATTTACCAATCACTACCACTTTTCTACTTGTGCATGATAGAAAAGTCAGTAACAAAGAGATGATAATTAAAAATTTAACTTTCTCTCTCATAAATATACCCACCTTTACATTTTTTGGTATTCTTTTTTATTATCGGAATTAGCTTAAACTATATTTAGTTAAAATAAAATCAATAAAATGCTCTTAAAACATGAATAAGATGGTGTGGTCGGATTTGGAAATCCGACCTACGGGAGCTTACTCATCCACCTTACCCCTAACCCCTCTCCTCTTAAGGAGAGGGGAACAAAAGGGGTGAGGTTTTTTAAAATTTTTGGGAACCTTAAGAAAGCCGGCGTAGAGTGGAATTTACCTTCACCCATTATGGGCGTACACAAGCTTCGCCTCTATGCACTTTTCTTTAATACAGCTATCAGCGCCTCTATCTCCTCTTCGGTGTTATAAAAATGAGGAGAAACTCTTATACCTCTTTCCCGATATGAGACAAAGATATTCTTTTTAGTCAGTTTTTTATAAAGTTTTTGAGTGTTTTTGCTTGAGAAACTTAAAATTGAAGATCTGTGTTTCGGATTAAGGTCTGTTCTTATCTTATAAGGAGAATCTTTCAAATACTCTATTAGTCGATCTAAAAGTCTTCTGTTGTGTTGTTCGATATTTTTTATTCCTATTTCCAATAAAAGCCCCAAGGATGAGTGCATTGTCATAATAGAGCTGAAAGGATAGGAGCCGGTTGCAAACCTGCGGGCATCAGGAAAGGGTTTTAAATCGTATCTTAAAAGGTCGGTGAAATTGGTTTTCCAGTCAACTCCCATCCAGCCGGAAAAAGAGGGCTTTAATTTTCTTTTGGCTTTTTTAGAATAGTAAAAAAATCCGCAAGCATCGCCGGAAAGAAGCCATTTCTGCCCACCACAACTTAAAAAATCTATTTTGAGCTTTTTGACATCCAAATTTAGATTTCCAATCCCTTGGATTCCGTCCACCACAAAAAATATATCATTTTTCTCACAGATTTTGCCGATTATTTCAAGATCATTTTTGAATCCGTTGAAAAACTGAATATAGCTTAAGGATAAAACCTTTGTTTTTGAATCGATCGATTTGATAAAATTTTCGATATCGAAAAACCTATCTTTGTTAGGAATAAATTTTATTTTGACCCTTTTGCTTTTTAGACTAAGCCAGGGATAAACATTTGCTGGGAACTCAACATCTGATAAAAGGACTTTATCATTTGGTCTTAAATCTAATCCACAGACTGCAAAGTTCAACCCGAAAGAAGTATTAAAACAAAAGCCTATCTCCTCAACTTTCGCATTTATTAATTTAGCTTGTTTTTTGCGGGTTTTATCCAAAAGAGCAAACCAGATCTTGTCAGTATCACCGGTTTTTTGCAAGGTTGCATATTTGTTGAACTCCTCTTTTGCTTTTAAAGAACACAAAGGTATTGGTCCAAAAGAAGCATGGTTTAAGTAGTTAATTCTCTTATGAGTAAATGGAAACTCTTTTCTATATTTTTTCAAATCGATTCTTGGCTTTTTCATAATTTATTTGTTTAAAATATTGCAAAAATAAATTTTTGCACTCCAGTAGGTAGATTTTCTCATTTGAGTCATTTCTGACCAAAATCGACTTCCCTTTACCCGCATCTACAACCAACCATTGCTTTTATACCATTCGACACTCTCCTTTACTCCTTTTTCAAAAGTATATTTGGGGAAAAATCCAAGCTCATCTTTAGCCTTGGATGAACTACATAGCCAGTATTTTTGGGTTATCTCCTTTGCTTTTTCCGAGTTCAAAGCAGATGTTTTTCCTTTTAGTTTTCCCAAAAGCTCTGAGAAGAAGGCAACTATCATAAATATAAAAACAGGTATCCTTAAATATATAGCTTTTACCTTCAGTGCATCCTGAATAACTTTTTCTGTCTCCCTTAAAGAATAAGGTCTGTCATCTGCTAAAAAATAGATTTGTCCAATCCCTTTTTCTGATTCTGCAGATAAGATAATCCCTTCTACTAAATCTTTTACATATATTAAACTTATGTAGCTTTCTTTTTTTCCGAATAGAGGCTTTAAGCCTTTATTAATAAATTTGAAGAAAAGATATATATCCTTATCTCTGGGTCCATAAACAGATGGTGGCCTGATTACAGTTATTGGAAGCTTTCCCTTATATTTTAAAACCTCCACCTCAGCTAAAAGCTTGCTTTTACCATACTCAGATATTGGATTAAAAGGAGATTTTTCATCTACTGAGCTGAAATCTTTACTAGGTCCTACAACCGACTGGGTGCTTATATACAAAAACCTTTTTATATGAGAATTTTTTTCATAACAGGTCTCGATCAAATTTTTAGTCCCTTGATAATTGACATTGTAAAAATCTTTTCTGCTTTTAGCTTTGGTTAAAGCTGCAACGTGAAATATAAAATCAACTTCTGAAACAACCTTTTCCAAAAAGCTTTTATCAAAAAGACTGCCAAAGAAAAGCTCAACATCCAAATCTGAAAGCCATCTTAAATCACTTGTTTTTCTTACCAGGCATTTAACTTTATACCCTTTTTTTAATAAAGCCTCTGTGAGATGGCTTCCAATAAAGCCATTGGCGCCTGTAACCAATACTTTCTTTTGTCGAACTTCTTGATTCATCTAAATAAAAGATTTAAAATACTCAGCAATTTTGCTTGACAAAACTTGCTTTATTTCATACCATAAAAATTCAAAATATGCGAAGCATCTTGACGATTTCGCTAATTTTTTAAAGTATCAATTTTTTAAAGTTTAGCAACAATAATTTGAAGAAGGTTTAAAAAGTGGACATTTTCGAAAAATGCAGAAACTTTGTAGATGCCAAAGAGGTGATGGCAAAGGGTTTTTATCCCTATTTTAATCCCATCTCCTCTGGCGCAGATACTGAGGTCATAATCAACGGCAGAAAGATAATAATGATTGGGTCTAACAATTATCTGGGTTTGACCTCTCATCCCAAGGTTAAACAAGCGGCTATTGATGCTGTTGAAAAATATGGTTCCGGCTGCACCGGGTCGAGATTTTTGAATGGGACTTTAGATATCCACGAGGAGCTGGAAAGAAGACTGGCAAAATTTATGAAAAAAGAGTCAGCTTTAGTATTTTCCACTGGATTTCAGACCAATTTGGGCACTATCTCATCATTGGTGAGTAAAAGGGACTATATGATAACAGATCGCTCAGACCACGCAAGCATTGTTGATGGATGCAGGTTATCTTTTGGAAAGGTTTTGAAATTCAAACACAATGATATGTCAGATCTGGAAAGAGTATTATCAAATCATGACCAAGAGGGCGGAAAGATAATTATTGTGGATGGGGTTTTCAGCATGGAGGGTGATATTGCTAATCTTTTAGAGATTGTGAGATTGGCAAAAAAGTATGATGCGAGAGTGATGGTGGACGATGCCCATGCTATTGGTGTTTTAGGTGAGAATGGAATTGGAACAACAGAGCATTTTGGATTGGAGGATGAGGTGGATTTAGTGATGGGGACCTTCTCCAAGTCTTTTGCCTCATTGGGTGGTTTTATAGCCGGACCTGAGGATGTGATTCACTATATCAAGCATTTTGCAAGGTCTTTGATCTTCTCCGCCTCAATGCCACCTTCAGCAGTGGCTTCCTGTTTAGCAGCTCTGGATATAATCGAGACTGAGCCTGAAAGGAGAAAAAGGTTATGGGAGATAACCCATAGGATGCAAAAGGAATTCAAGAAGATGGGATTTAACATTGGAAAAACTCAGACTCCGATAACTCCAATATATGTTGGTGATGATATGAAGTGCTTCCAATTCTGGAAGATGCTTTTCGACGAGGGGATATTCACCAATCCGATAATTTCTCCAGCAGTTTCACCAGGCTCTCAGCTTTTGAGAACAAGCTATACCGCCACCCACACCGATGAGCAGATGGACAGGGTTTTGGAGGTTTTCTCAAGGGTGGGGAAAAAGATGGGGGTGATTTAGTTTTTCAAGAAATTGTACTAGGTATATCATTCTGCCATACAAGTTATAGCGGGGTACCTTACACCGACAGATAAAAGGAAGTAAGAGGGATAGTTTAACCAGAGGGATGTATATCTGAAACGATTATGAAATGCTCAAAAAGTAGGAAGATATCAGTTCTACATCGGATATAAACAACATGGTTGAACTTTTTGCATAATCGAATGAACGAAAGTAGAATTTCTGTTTTAAGTTGTCCAAATTGTCGATCGTGGCTAGTTATAGATTACCGAGATCAAAAGTTTTACCAAAAAGGTATAAATGTTTTGGTATATGAGTGCCCCTTTCTTGTATGCAAAAAATGTGGTTTTGAAAAATTAGTAGATATTGCTTCAAGGACAATTGAACATCGTTTGAATAAGGCTTTGAGTGAGGGAGCCAAACAGATTGAAATTCAGGGTCCTCCAAAGCGTCTTCGATTTGATTATTCAGAAGATATACCTTTCGAGTATGATGGGAGGGATTGGTGGGCAATTCCAGGACTCCATCGTCCATGGGACGAAGGTTTTTTGACGCCTGTATTCTTTCGACGTAAGGTTTTGACCAAATATATGACGCAACCAGGATATTTCTTAGGAATGTCTTCTGCAACTGGTGGTGCGATAGGTTTTCACGAGCGTTGGTCTATTCGCTTTGGTATAAATCAACGAAATGAAGTGGCTATATGGCTTGGTTACATAGCTAGACTACCGGAAGAGGAAAGGTATTATTTGCGCTCTGAGAATATTCCATCTTCACACGATGTTGGCTCAGATTTTTTCACTGCATCCATTGAGGTAATAGCTCCGAGTCCTTCGCCTGAACTAAAGATTCTGGAAGCCAGAGACCGTTTCTACAAATCAGTTTTTCAGAAATGGGAAGTCTCCATCTCACATTTTGATAATGAAGCGATAGATAGCATGGAAAATATAGTAAGACCACCGGTTTGGACTGAAGAGATCGTAAGAACGGTAATTGATGCTTTAAACAAAGTCTGTATTGAGACACTTGATTCTTCTAATATAAAAAGCCATTTGATAACTGAAAACAAAGCAAAAGCAGACGATTTAAAGGATTTAAGGAGTTTGAAATTGTTCAATCTGTGGATTAAGATTTTTCTACGTGTAGCCAATAGTGAAGAAATACTACGTCCTCTGTTCATTCTGTATGACCTTAGAGTATTATTATTACATCTTTTCCCAAAAGAGAAGCGGCGAGAAGAAATCAAATCGATTGCAAATCGTTTATCTATTGATAAAGACAACTTGGATTTGGAAAGTATTTATGCTGAGCTAATTGATCGACTTGCAAAAATGTGGGAGAAATTATGTGAGTTTGCTGATCAATGGAAAGACTTTTCATAAGAAATGATAGAGTTCAGTCACTAGCCTGTTTGCGGTTCGCTTTCCCAAATGCTTTAGGGGCTTCGCACAAACACCTAAGACATTTTCTATTGGTGCAACGTCAGGCGAAATTCCTAAAAAGAAAATACAGGAAAAAGGAGGAAACCAATTATGCCATGGATTAAGGTCATAGATGAGTCGGAAGCTAAAGGAGAGTTAAAGGAGATCTATGAAAAGGTAAGAAAGCAACGTGGTAAGCTCTCAAATATTATGAAGGTCCACAGTTTGAATCCGCCTGCAATGAAGACGCATCTGGACCTTTATATCACACTTATGTTTGGAGAGTCCGGCTTAACTCGTGAGGAATGTGAACTTATCGCCACGGTTGTTTCTGCTGTAAACGGTTGTGAATATTGCATCGATCATCATGGGGAAGCATTAAATTATTATTGGAAAGACAAACCTCGGGTGCAACAGTTGATTCAGGACTTTCATAAAATCATTTTGCCTGAAAAGACACGCAAGATGCTCGAATACGTGGTTAAATTGACAAAGACACCTTCTGCAGTTAATCAAGACGATATTAAGATTTTGCGTCAATATGGTTTTTCAGATGAGGATATCTTGAGCATAAACCTGATCACCAGCTATTTTAACTTGGTAAACCGTATTGCGTCGGGTTTAGGAGTGGAATTTACCCCTGATGAAGTACGCGGGTATAAATATTAAAAAAAGCTTAAAGTTGCTTTGGCTTAGCAAGTCGTTGGCGAGAATTTTAGAAGGTTGAGCATGCGACATACGTCATTTCACCTAACAGAGGATAACCTCGAGCTCTCCTAAATGGATTTATCGTCAAGATGCATAAGCATAGTTGCATTTTCTTTCTCAAGATGGTATATTATCGATAAGATTCGAGTCGAAAAGTGTTAAAAATAAAGCAAGCACAGACCAAAAAAGATTTGACAGGTTTCATCAAATTCCCCTGGAAAATCTATAAAGATGACCCCAACTGGGTTGCTCCTTTAATCTCAGAAAGAAAGGAGTTTTTTACCCCAGAAAAAAATCCATTTTTCAAACACTCTGATGTGGAATTCTTTTTAGCAAAAAGGAATTCAGAAATTGTTGGGAGAATCTGCGGGATTGTCAATTATAATCATATCGATTTTCATAATGAGAAGACTGGATTTTTTGGATTTTTCGAATGTATCGATGATTTCAATGTTGCTAAACTCCTTTTAGATACTGTCAGAAATTGGCTTAAATCAAAAGGTATGGAGATAATGAGGGGTCCTGCGAATTTCTCCACCAATGATGAGGTTGGATTTTTGTTAGAAGGATTTGAATCTCCTCCGGTCTTTATGATGACCTATAATCCTGAATATTATCTTGATTTTATGGAAAGATATGGGATGCAAAAGGCAAAGGATTTGTTCGCCTGGTATTTTGACAAAGATATCAAAATTCCGGAAAGGATTGCAAGAATCGCTGAAAAAATTGAAAAAAAGGAGAATTTAAAAGTTAGAACAGTTCATCTAAAAGATTTTGAGAATGAGATTAAAAGGATAAAAAAGATTTACAATTCTGCCTGGAGCAGAAACTGGGGATTTGTTCCGATGACCGATGAGGAGTTTGATCATCTGTGTAAGAATTTAAAACAGATTATCGACCCTCAAATGGTTTTTATAGCTGAGATTGATTCTGAGCCAGTTGGATTCTCTGTGGCTTTGCCTAATATAAATCCGGTTTTGAAGAAATTGAATGGGAGGCTCTATCCTTTTGGCATTTTGAAACTCCTGTGGTTTACAAAAATTAAAAACATTGTTAAAGGGGTAAGGATAATCACCATGGGGGTTGTGGATACACACAGAAAAAAGGGGATAGAGACCCTCTTTTACATAAGAACAATTAAAGATGGGATAGAAAGAGGTTACAGTTGGGCGGAGATGTCCTGGGTATTGGAGGATAATATCTTGATGAATAAAGCCTTAGAAACTTTAGGGGCGAAGCTTTATAAGAAATATAGGATATATGAGATGAGGATATAACTCTGCTGGGTTGCCTCCTTTCAACTTATAGTTGTTGCCGAATTTGTAATTCGGCAATTCACTGCTGCATTTCAAATGCAGCAACAACACTTGGAGCAACTTCACAGTAGCGTCAGGAGTTTCCTCCTGACGTTTTTTTTTCTTTTGGTAGGTAACTCCCGATAGCACATTGAATATAGAATTATCGATTTTAGAAGATCGAGCTACTTGTTATGGCGGGGTACCCTTACCCCGCTCATATAGGTCAAGGGTGAGGGCACCCTGGATAAACTTATCTTTGTTGTTGCCGAATTTATAATTCGGCAATTCCTTGCTGCATTAGAAATGCAGCAACAACACGGAGATCAATCTTCCTGTGGCGTCAGGAGTTTTTTCTGACGCTTTTTGTTCTTTTGGTAGGTAACTCCCGATAGCATATTAGGTAAAGAATTGTCGATTTTGGAAAATCGACCTACATGTTAGGGCGGGGTAATAAGTTTCTGGCATCTCGGGCAGAAAAAACTTGACCTCTGGCTTATTCTTATCCTTTTTATCTTAGTCCTACATCTTTTGCAAGGTTTTCCTTCTCTCCGGTATACCCTATGCTGAAATTGAAAAAGACCTTTTTCTCCATCGATTTTCAAATAATCATTCATTGATGAGCCACCGGCTTTGATGGCTTTTTTTAAGATTTTCTGTATAGATCGATGAAGCTTTAAAAGCCTTTTTTCTTTTAACTTGTCTGCTTTGGTTAAAGGGTGAATCTTGGCATCAAACAAAGCTTCGTCCGAATAGATGTTTCCCAATCCAGCTAATACCCTCTGATTTAAAAGAGCTGTTTTTATTCTACCTTTCCTTTTTTTTAAAATTTCGACAAACTCTCTTGGGGATATTTCAAAAACTTCAGGTCCCAATTTGGCTATCTCAGAGATTTTATCTATTTTGGATGAATCAAGCCTTTTTACCTTTCCAAATTTTCTGGGGTCGTGATAGCAGATTTGAGTTCCATCGGCAAATTCCATTATAAGATGGTCGTGTTTTTCAGGTAAGTGATTTTTTCTTGAATAGAAAATACCACCGGTCATTCCTAAGTGGATTAAAAGAGATTGACCTTGGGAAAAATTGATTATTATGAATTTCCCTCTCCTTTTTATATCTGTAATTTTCTGTCTTTTAAGTCCTTTTTTAAGAAAGATCGTATTTTGTGAGAAGACTCTGGAAGAATCGATTTTTACCAATTTGATTTTTTTACCTACAATAGTCTTTTTCAGTGCGTCAACTATGGTCTGAACTTCAGGGAGCTCGGGCATATCAAACAAATGGGGCGGAGATAGACTCCGCCGTTAAGAAAGTTTTTTGAGATGCTTCGATACGCTCAGCATGACACTGCCCCTTGGTCTGTCATTCTGAGCCCTTGGGGCGAAGAATCTCTATAATTACGTACTTAAATCCTTCCATTGCGGATTCATAGATTCAATCAACCGAATTTTTTTACTTCTCAACTACCCTTTAATTTGTTTCTCTCTGGTAATTGCACTTCTCACATCTTCAGCTATCTCATAATAGACCAATTTAGTAAGATTATACTTCTTGGTAAACCCATCAATTAACTTATGCTTATGTTCATACATCCGCCGTTCTAAGTTGTTAGTAACGCCAATGTATAATGTTTTCGATTTATTGGTCAAAATGTAAACATAATACTGTTTCATAATTTTATTTTTTAAGATGCTTTGCTACACTCAGCATGACACTCTGTCCGTCCTCTTGTGTCATTCTGAATCCCGTCACAGGTAGGTCGAAGAATTTAATATCCTTTTCATTCTTAGATTCTTCGCTGCGCTCAGAATGACAGAGGAAAGGGAGGGGATAAACCCCTCCCCTACGAAAAAAATTGATTTTATTAAGTTATCTCAAGCATTCGGTCTATTGATTTTTTTGCCCTTTTAGCTATATCTTCAGGAACTGTTATCGGATAGACCATATCCTCCAAAGACCAGAGGATTTTTTCTAAATTGTTCAGTTTCATATTAGAGCAGTCAGATAGTTCAGATGCAGGATAGAATTTTTTTTCTGGATTTTCCTTTTTTAATCTATGTAAAATCCCAACTTCTGTGCCGATTATAAATTCCTCTGAATTTGACTCTTTAGCGTATCTGCATATTCCAGAGGTCGATAAGACCTTGTCCGCCATGGCTATCACTTCAGGAGTGCACTCCGGATGAACTAAAACCTCTGCTTTTGGATAGGCTGCTTTCTTTTTTAGTATATCCTCGGGTAGTATTCTCCTGTGAGTGGGGCAATACCCATCCCATAATATAAGCTCCCTTTTGGTCTGGGAGATCACCCAGCTGCCCAAGTATTTATCCGGAATGAATACGATCTTTTTCTCTTTAGGAACAGCCTGAACCACTTTGATTGAGTTAGCTGAGGTACAGCAATAGTCGCACTCCGCTTTTGTCTGTGCGGTGCAGTTGATATAGCACACATATACAGCATCAGGATGCTTCTTCTTAAGCTCAGAAAACTCTCTCGGGGTTATCATATTCGCCATAGCACATCCAGCATTCAGATCAGGCATCAAAACAGTCTTTTCTGGAGCCAGAATGGCAGCAGTCTCTGCCATAAAATGCACCCCACAGAAAACGATAACATCCGCATTTGTCCGAGCTGACTTTTGAGATAAATCAAGGGAATCACCAACAAAATCAGCTATATCCTGAACCTCTCCAATCTGATAATTATGAGCTAAGATTATTGCGTTTCTTTGCTTTTTCAAGTTCAGGATATCATCTCTTAGTTTCTCATTTTGGTTCATCTTTTTTCTTTTCCTCGGAACTTTCTTCTGAGACCTTTTGGTTCAGATCATTGATCAATTGATCAACATCCACTCCATGAGCCAAAGCCCCCTGCTCGATAGTCTCATCAACCGCCAAGTGACAGCCGAAACAGTGCATCCCATACTTGAAAAAAGTCTCCACGGTTTGAGGATATTCCTTTAAGACCTTACCAAAAGTCATATCCTTTGTTATCTTTTTTTCCATTAAAACACCTCAGGTTTAAAGTTTTTGGTCTATCCTTCTCAATTTGAAACGTAAAAGTTCAACTCTTTATTTAGGTTTAATTTTTTAAAGGATACCTATTTTTCGAAAAGATGTCAAGCATTGAGAAATTTTTCACAATAGGGAAGCGACCAGTTCGGCTATATCTTTGGTTTCCAGTTTTTCCTCCAATCCCTTTTCTTTTATCCCGTCAGAAAGCATTGTTAGACAATAGGGGCAGGCGGAAGCAATTGTTTTCGCATCTGTCTTTTCTGCTTCCATAACTCTTAGTTGATTAATTCTTTTGCCTAAATTTTCCTCCATCCACATCCTTCCACCACCAGCACCACAGCAGAAGCTTTTTTCTCTTTTCCTTTCCATCTCTTTTATTTTTCCATCTGAGATATGTTTCAATATCTCTCGTGGTGAATCATATATGTCGTTATATCGTCCGAGATAGCAGGAATCGTGATAGGTGAGATCTCCATTTATCTTTTTTTCTATTTTAAGTCTCCCTTTTTGAATTAAGTCCAATATGAAATCTGTGTGATGAAAAACCTCGAACTCACCCCCGAATTGGGGGTACTCATTTTTGAAGGTGTTATATCCGTGAGGACAGGTGAAAAGAATCTTTTTTACACCATAATTTTTCAAAACCTCAATATTTTGTTGGATAAGGATTTGCCCTAAGTATTCGTTTCCAATCCTTCTTGCTGGCTCACCACAACATTTCTCTTCATTGCCTAATATCCCAAAATTTATATTGGCTTTTCGTAAGATTTTCACCAAAGCCTTTGACACTTTTTTGCTTCTGTCATCGAATGACCCGGAACATCCCACCCAGAAAAGAATTTCTACATCATTATCCTCCGATAACGATTTAACTTCAAGACCCTTAGTCCAATCAGCTCTTGTGGCAAAACCAAAAGCCCAAGGATTATAATTGGTCTCCAGGTTCTTGAACATCGGGGTGAGCTCCTGAGGAAATTTTGCTTCCATCAAAACCAGATACCTTCTTAAATCAATCACTTTCTGTAAATGTTCAACAAATACAGGACAGGTCTCCTGACAGGCAAAGCAGGTAGTGCAAGACCAGAGCTCATCTTCCGAGATCGATTGGCCAACAAGATGTGGTCTTTTTTCTTCAGGATTTTCTTTTTTAAGGGATTTTGAGGATAGTAAAAGATTTGTTTTCAAATCCTGGATTAGCTTTTTTGGTGAGAGGGGCTTTTCTGAAAGATAAGCAGGGCAAATGTCCTGGCATCTTCCACACCTGGTGCAGGCATCTGCGTCCAGAAGCTGTCTCCAGGAAAACTCCTCAACCTTTGAGACTCCAAAACTCTCCTGATTTTCAATATCCAAAATCGGCTTTAATTTTCCTTTGGGCTCAAATGACCTGAAAAACAAAGATAAAGAGGAGGAGAAGATATGCAAAAGCTTTGAATAGCCAAGATACCCGATGAGAAGAAAAGCCAATCCTAAATGAACCCACCAGAATATTTTGTGCCAAACTAAAAGGGAGGCAACCTCTATCCATGAAGGGTTGAAAAGCAAAGCTATGTGCCAGCCGAAAAAAGACCACCTTTCAAAATCTGGTCTGGTTGCTGCAATCCTTGCTCCCTCAGTTAAAAAGCCGGTGACTAAAACCAATAATATCAAAATCAAAGAAAAGAAATCATCGAATATATTATCCAATCTGTCAGGCTTTATTACATATCTCCGATAAAGGGCTAAAAGGACTCCGATTATGGCCAGTGCTCCGGAGAAATCTAAGATTAAGGAAAACCATAAATAGAAATTTCCGTGAAGGAAAAAAAGATTAAAAATAGGTGAGAAGACATCCTCCTGCAAAAAGATAATTAAAGTTCCTAAAAAGAGTATTACAAATCCCCAGAAAAGGATAAAGTGGGATATACCCGGGTAGGTTTCATTTAAGGTTTTTTTATGACCAAATCCAAAAAGTAGGACAGATTTTACCCTTTCCCAGATAAAATCACCTCTTTTTTCCTCTTTTCCTACCCTCCAGAGTTTTACTCTTTTGTAAAACCCGTAGACCAAAATAAAGACAACAATAGCTGATAGTATGTAAACTATAAGTGCGACATTCCCTACGTTCCAGAATATCTCTCGAGTTACATCCATTGTTCTAATATTAAATGTGATTTCAAACGTTGTTGCTGTATTTAAAATACAGCAACAACACTCATAGGGTTTTTTATTCCTGAGCTTTGAGTTTTTTAATAATCCCAGTTAAAACCGGGAGAATCTTGTAAAGGTCTCCAACTATTCCATAATCTGCCTTCTGAAAAATAGGCGCTTCCGGGTCCTTGTTTATTGCTACTATACATTTGGAGGTTATCATACCAGCCAGATGTTGGATAGCTCCTGAGATTCCGCAAGCTACATACAGATTGGGATTTACCACTTTACCTGTTTGTCCCACCTGTATATCATGAGGGACATAACCAGCATCAACTGCTGCTCTGGATGCACCAACAGTTGTTCCCTCTCCTAAAGCCTCAGCTAAGTCTTCTAAGAGCTTGAAGTTCTCAGCAGATTTCATCGCCCTTCCACCAGATACTATGACATCAGCCTCGGTTAAATCGATTTTTCCTTTTTTCTCCTTTTTAACCTCAATTAATTTCACCCTTAAATTATCTTGGTCAATCTCAGGCTTTACTTTAATCACCTCAGCTTTCTTGGATTTATCCGGAGGCAAAACCTCTAAGACATTTGGTCTTAAAGATGCCATCTGTGGAAAAGATTCAAGGGTTGCAGTAACTTTTACTTTGCCCGCATACATTGGACGTGTGCAGATAAGTTTGCCACCTTCATCTATGTCAACAGCTACGCAATCTGCGGCTAAACCGGTATTCAATTTTGCGGAAACCAAGGGAAGGAGGTCTTTCCCCTGCGCAGTTGCTCCACCCAGAAGGATTTTAGGGTTATGTTCTTTCACCAAGTCAGCGATCGCTTTGCTGTATGCGTCATTGGAATAGCTTTTCAAAATCTCATCCTCTGCCAAAAAGATTTTATCCGCACCATATTCACCCAAGATTTGAGCAAAGCTTTCCAGATTATATCCAACAAGCACACAACTTATCTCCTCCTTAAATTTCTCTTTTAACTTTTTACATAAACTCAAAAGCTCCAGGCTGACTTTTTTCAGCTTTCCATCCTTTTGTTCAGCTATCACCCATAAAGACATTTTCAATCCTTTCTTTTAATTTCAAAAAAACTATATGATTTTGGCTTCCTCCCTTAAGAGCTTGACCAAAATCTCACAGACCTCAGTGGGATCTTCACCTTGAATTATCTGACCTGCTTTTCTTTCAGGGGGGAGGCTATAATTTTTTACCTTGACCCTTGACCCTTTTTCACCTACTTCATCAGCTGAGAAGTCTAAATCGGATAAGGTGAGATTTTTTATTTCCTTCTTTTTGGCTTTCATTATTCCAGGAAGTGATGCATACCTGGGTTGGTTCAAATCCTTTTGTGCTGCAATTATTGCTGGAAGTGGTATCTGAATCATCTCCTTTTCTCCACCCTCACCCTCCCTTTTTGCTGTGACGGATTTTAAATCAGAAGAGAGTTCCAAGTCCATCACAACCGAGACAAAGGGCAGATTCAAAAAATTAGCTAAATAGGCAAAGACCTGGGAGTTGTCGAAATCGACTCCCTGCTTTCCAGTTAAGATAATATCAAAGGGGATTTCAGAGATCGCCTTAGCTAAGATTTTTGCGGTAACATAGCTATCCGACCCCTCGAAGGATGGGTCGTTTAAGTGTATTCCTTTATCAGCCCCAACAGCAAGACAGTTTCTTATAGCCTCCTTTGCCCTTTCCGGTCCCAAGGAGATAACAGTTACCTCCCCACCGAATTTCTCCTTTAATCTCACCCCCTCCTCAAGAGCATATTCATCGTAAGGATTAACCACATATTTTATCCCTTCAGTAACTATTCCTGAGCCATCTGAGTTTATCTGGATTTTAGTCTCGGTATCAGGAACCTGTTTGATACAGACTACTATGTTCACTTTCTCCTCCTTTCCAAAATAGTGTTTATTTTAACGTTATTTTAAAAGAAAATCAAGGATAATTTAGCGTTTTAATAAAATATTGTCTTTTTAGAACCCAGAAACTTATTGCACTCAAATTGTTTTGAATTTAAAAAGATTTTCACGGAAAAATTTGCTTAATTTTGGTTTAAGGTTTATAATTAAACAAAGGAAAGTTAAAATGATAGACTTTTTGAAAGACTTAAATCCACCTCAAAGAGAAGCAGCTACCCACAAAGATGGTCCACTTTTGATCTTAGCAGGTGCGGGTTCTGGAAAAACAAGGGTTTTAACCCACAGGATAGCCTATCTCATAGCTTTTGCCAAAGTTCTCCCTGAAAATATTTTAGCAGTTACCTTTACCAATAAAGCTGCAGAGGAGATGAAAAAAAGGGTGAAAAAACTTTTAGGAAAAATCTCCGGACCAGTATGGATAAGCACATTCCATTCATTATGCTCAAAGATTTTAAGAAGAGAGGCAAAGCTTTTAGGTTATAAGACCAACTTCTCCATCTATGATGAGGATGACCAGCTATCTTTGATAAAAAAATGTATGGAGGAGCTGGAAATCCCCACAAAGAATTTTTCTCCACCCGCTATTTTATCCAATATCTCAGGTGCTAAAAACCAATTAATTAATTGGGAAGATTATGCTTTTCATGCAAAAGATTTTTTCGGAAAAAATGTTTTCAGAGTTTACAAGCTTTATCAGCAAAAATTAGAAGAGTTTTCAGCATTTGATTTCGACGATTTAATTATGAAGATGGTTGAGATCTTCGATAAGTTTCCAGAAGTTTTGGAAAAATATCAGAGGCGGTTCAGATATGTCCTGGTGGATGAGTATCAGGACACCAATCATGCCCAATATGTTCTGGTAAAACATCTTTCCTCTTCTCACAGAAATTTATGTGTGGTAGGGGATGATGACCAGTCGATCTATGGATGGAGAGGGGCTGATTTAAATAACATCTTGGATTTTGAAAAAGATTATCCTGATTGCAAGGTGATAAGACTGGAGCAGAACTATCGTTCAACCCGGGCGATCTTGGATGCTGCCTCAGCCGTGGTTGAGAATAACTTCGGGAGAAAGGGAAAAACCTTATGGACTGAGAAAGGAGGCGGGGAGAAGGTTGTTTTAACTTTAGTTGAAAATGAAACAGAGGAAGGTATCTCTTGCGTTCAAAAAGTCCAATATCTTATAAAAAATACCGATCTTTCCTTTTCCGATTTGGTGATACTCTACCGCATAAATGCGCAATCAAGAGTTTTAGAACAGAAGCTCAGGGATTCAGCAATACCATATGTGATTGTGGGAGGTGTGAGATTCTATCAGAGAAAGGAGATCAAAGATATTTTAGCTTACATGAAAATTATTTCCAATCCGGAAGATGTTGTTAGCACAAAAAGGATAATCAATATCCCTCCAAAAGGAATAGGATGGAAGACTATCATGAAAGTTGAAGAATTTGCCAGAAAAAACAAAGTAAG
>JAUWYR010000003.1 GCA_030615745.1 Candidatus Zixiibacteriota bacterium
CCGGATGGCTATATTTTAACCACAACCAGCGTGGCTGGTGGCACAGACATTTTTAAGGTAACTTTAGCTGATGGGAAAAAAGTTAAAGGAAGTCTGGTGGGAACGGATGAGCAATATAATTTAGCAGTTCTGAAAATTAAAAAGATTGGATTGACCCCAGCCAGGATGGGCAACTCTGATGAAGTGAAGGTTGGCTCCTGGGTTACAGTAGTGGGGAACTCCTATGGTGTGCCAAATGCGGTTTCCTTTGGAGTGGTCAACGGTATAAGGGAAGATGGACTGATCCAGATGAGCGCCAATGTCAGTCCGGGAAACTCGGGAGGTCCAGTTTTGAATACCAAAGGAGAAGTTATAGGAATAGTTTCAGTCAAAGTCTCAGAGCCTTCCTATATTGAGGCAGTTAGAATGGTTCAGGTGCGTATGCATCAAGAGAAGGGTAAAAAGGAGCAAATCTCGATGGTAATACCTCCCCGTCTGATAGAGCTTCCATCAGGAGTGAGTTTAGCTATTCCGATAAATGAGGCAAAAAAGATCGCAGATTTTATAATCGAGCATGGGACTATCCACAGGGGCTATCTGGGAGTTTACCCTTTGGAGATAGACGAGAAGATTAAAAGAGAGTATGGAGTATCTGATGGGGTCTTTATAGAGGAGGTTGTACAGGGAAGTCCAGCAGATGAGGCAGGAATGGAGAATGAGGATATAGTGTTGGTGTATAATAAGCAGAAGGTTGCAAGTGCGGGTCAGTTTCGTAAACTGATTTTGGATACCAGACCCGGTGAGGAGGTGGAGATCAGAGTATTCCGAGAGGGTAAAAAGAGAACTTTAATTGTCAAAATCGGCAAAGCAGAACCCCTCTATGGAGTTTATAGCCCCCAATATCGTTTCCAAGTCCCGCCAAGAGAGGTCTTAATACCTGAATTTGAGATTCCGGAAATAAAAGTCTTTACTGAAAAGGCTCAAAGAAAGTCTTTGGAACAAATCTTAGGACAGATGAGACAGTTCCAAGAACAGATGCAGGAATTCAGAGAGGAAAAGAGGAGTCTTGAGATCGACAAACAGGAACTGAACATTTTGAAGATGGAGCTTGAAAAGTTAAAAGAGGAGCTGGAAGAGATCAAAAAAGCCAAAAACTTATAGGACTTTCAAAAATTAAAGATTCGAATAATAAAATCTCCAATGATTCATCCCAACAAATGGTTGCATTGATAGTGGATTTACTAAGAGACTGTTCAAGAATTAAAATAATGGCAGTCACCCAGTTTTGTAGGCACAGATTCTATGCGAAGCTCTATGAGTCCTTCGGACATTCATACGAATCTGTGCTAAAAAGAGCACGAATAAATTCGTGCCTTCAAGCTTTTCTATTAAAAATTATTTCTCGATTTTACTAATCTTTTGATTAAGATACATTAAGAAAAAAGCTCACTTTACTTTTCTGGTTTAAGATTTCCTGCTAACTTTTTGGCAGTCAAGGAAATATACATTGCAAAATAATTCGTTCTTCAAGAATTTATTATTATATTGACTTTTAAAAGATTTTTATTAAATTAAAGATAGAAGACGATTTTTTATTTTATTCTGGAGGTCTTTATGAAGGGTGATAAAAAATATGGTTTATTAGCTTTAGCTTTGGCTTTGGTCTCAGTTTTAATTATCTGGATAGTTGGGTCAGGGGAGGCGCAGGAGAAAGTAGAGGCTGAGAATGTTGAGAAAAAAGAGACTATATACTCCTATGTTCAGCTGATCAACTCAGTAGCCTGGAACATAGATTCAAAATATGTGGAGGAGGTGGATAGAAAGGAGTTGATCTATTCTGGAATAAAGGGAATGCTCGATATCTTAGACCCATTTTCCACAATGCAGGATAAGAAAGCTCACAAGCGTCTGATGGAGATAACCCAGGGAAAATATGAGGGATTAGGGATGATGATAGCTATAAGGGATGATTGGATCACAGTAATTTCTCCTATTGAGGGAACTCCTGCTTATAGGATGGGACTCAGGGCTGGTGACAAAATAATTGAGATCGATGGGAAATCAACTTTAGGGATGACAACAGAGGATGCAGCAAATCTGATGCGCGGACCAGCCGGAACAAAGGTGGTTTTAAAAGTTAAAAGGGAGGGGTTGGCAGAGCCTTTGGAATATGAGATCGAAAGGGCTGTAATAACACTTAAGAATGTTCCATATTACGGAGTCATTGAAAATGATATTGGTTATGTGAGGCTTTCGAGGTTTTCAGAGGAGTCAGGAAAGGAGCTCAAAGATGCAATAAAGGAGTTGAAAGAGAAAAAGATTAAGGGGCTGATTTTCGATTTAAGGAGAAATGGGGGAGGTCTTTTGTCGCAGGCTGTAGGGACAGCAGACCTTTTTTTGGATAAAGATAAGCTTATTGTATACACAAAGGGGAGGGAGGAGGTAAAACTAAGGGAGTTTTTCTCCCACAACAGGGCTTTATTTGAGGATAAGCCTTTAGTTGTTTTGGTGGATGAGGGCACAGCCTCAGCCTCAGAGATTGTGGCGGGCGCGGTCCAGGATTGGGATAAAGGGGTAATAATTGGGGACACCACATTTGGTAAGGGATTGGTTCAACAGATTTATGAGCTACCAGCTGATGTTTATCTCAAGCTCACCGTGGCAAAATATTATATTCCGAGCGGAAGATGTATCCAGAAGCCTGAAAAAGCAAAAAAACATCCGGAAAAAGATATGGCAAAAGATAGCACAGAGAAAGAAGAGGTTTTCTATACCTCTAATGGAAGGAAAGTTTATGGAGGCGGAGGAGTTATTCCTGATGTGGTGATTGAACCTGAAGAGCTTAAAGCTATAGAGATAAATTTAGAAAGAAAGCAGATGTTTTTCGATTTCGCTGTTGATTATCTTTCCAAAAATAAAGATATATCTGAGGATTTCGAGGTAACAGAGGAGATTCTTTCTGAGTTTAAAGATTTCATCCAAAAGAAGAATTTCACCTATAAGACCGTTTTAGAGATGGAGTTTAATTCCTTAGAGAAAACCATGAAAGCTGGGGGCAAAGAAGAATTTTATTCTGAGGTTTTAAAAGATTTCGAAAAACTTATTGAGAAAGAAAAAGAACTCGATTTCGACCGCAGTGTTGAGTATATTAAAAGAAGCATAGAAAGGGATATCTTGCACAATCTTTTTGGTGAGAAGGCTGTTTATGAACAGATAATTTTGAAGACCGATCCCTGCGTAAAAAAAGCAGTGGAGATATTAACTACAAATAAGAAATACACGGGGATATTAGAGGGGAAAATAGAACTAGATTAAAACCATCCTGCTCTTAGACGGATGTTATCATCCGTCTTCCTATCCTGCTGGATGATAACATCCAGCAGGAGCATAGGTTTTTATAGTTGTTTTTTGAAGGTTAAAGTCCAAAATCAGGCTTTAGCCTTTTTGTTTTACAAACCATTTATTCGATATTTCGTAGCTTGGGCACCTTTGCCCGATTGCTCCCCTAAAAATTACTTGACAAGACTCTATAAATGATTATTATTGGTTATATGAATAAAATGGATTTCCCTATGGAGCGGGATACAGGCAATATTTCCAGAGTTAGTTTGGGCAGCGAGTAACAATGTGGGTTACTAGAAGTAGATCGAGAAAAGTGTTATGTTTCGATATTATCAATAAGAAGCAATGGTAGAAAAGCTGAATAAAGGTGATATGAATAAATCATATAATAAATATCTAATCAAACGCAAAGAAAATTTTTTAGGTGATAATTTTGCCAGTAAATTTTGATGGTAAAATATATGTCGAGATCATTAACATGAGGATCAAAAATGAAGCTTACTAAAGTCCAAGTCAGACTATTCCGAAATATTTTAGACTCAACAGAAGTATTGATTAACGATCATGTTACCTGTCTCGTTGGTAAGAACGAGTCAGGTAAGACCGCATTTCTTCATGCCTTGTATAGTTTAAATCCAGCTAGACAGAATGTTTCAATCTCTGTTCCTGGACAATACCCTGCATGGCGTGAGAAAAAAGATAGGCAAAAAGGTATGGATCTCGACACTATCCGACCCATCCGTGTAGTATTCGAGCTGGATAGTGAAGATTTGAAAGTTATAGAAGATAAATTTGGTAAAGGAGTTATTAAATCCGACTCAATAACCATAGAGAGAGAATATAGCGGAAAGGAGTGGTTTACCTTTGATTTCAATGAAGCTAAAGCCATATCTAATCTTATTAAGAAGCTAGACATTCCTTCAATTAATAAAGACAAGTTCAAAAACCTAGAAACATTCGAGGATCTTATTAAAACAGTTAAATCTCTAAAGAACTCTGACACCGAAAATGGTGAAGCAGTAAATCTTGTCACAAAGATTGAAAAGGAAGTTTCGAACCTTCTTGGGGGAGATGACATTAGGCAAGCTTTGCAAAATGAGGTCAGCACCCGTGTTCCCAAATTTTTCTATTACTCAGTATATAGTACATTACCCGCGAGGGTGAAGATAAAACAGTTATTAAATACTGATGAATCCAAACTGTCCGACGATGAGCTTACTGCTCTATCTTTACTCAGGCAAGCTGCGACCGATGAAGAATATCTTCTGAATCCTGATTATGAGCGTCGAAAGAGAGAACTCGAAAATGTAGCCAATGCAATAACCTTAGATGTACTCAAGTATTGGACACAGAACCCTGAATTACGTGTGCAGATTGACATTAGCCAAGAGAATATTAAAAACGCACAGGGCAAGATAGAATCAGTACTTGATGAATTAAAGATACGAATGTGGGATGAAAGACATTGGCTTTCTTTACCTTTTGATGAGCATTCAACTGGATTCCGTTGGTTTTTTTCCTTCTTGGCTGCTTTCTCTCAATATGAATTCGCTGAAACACCTGTGATAATTCTTCTTGATGAACCAGCTCTTGGTCTACATGCTCGGGCACAAAAAGACTTTTTAAAATTCATTGATGAACGGCTTGCTCCCAAACATCAAGTAATTCACACTACTCATTCTCCATTTATGATACAACCTGATAAACTTGAGCGAGTCCGCTTGGTTGAAGACAAGGGTCGAGATGATGGTGCATCTGTTTCCCAAGAGTTTCTGAGTACCGATCCGGATACTTTATTCCCACTCCAAGGTGCCCTGGGCTACGACTTAGCTCAACATCTTTTAATTGCACCTCATAACCTTATCGTAGAAGGAACATCGGACTTCACTTATCTGTCAGTAATTTCGGACCATTTAAAGTCAATCGATAGAATTTATCTTGATGATCGATGGTCTATTATCCCAGTTGGCGGGGCGGACCTAATCCCTACCTTCGTTGCATTATTAGGTATCCATTTAGATGTGACAGTATTGATTGATTCTCGAAAGAGTGGTAATCAACGTTTATTGCAATTAGCTAAAGAAGGGTCTCTTTCTGGTAAACGTATCATACCTGTAGGGGAAGTAATTGCACGAAAACTTGCAGATATCGAGGATATTTTCACAGTTAGTGATTATCTTAATCTATATAATCGTGCATTCGGCAGATCAATTTCGTTGGATCAACTTACAGGTACCGATAAGATAATTTCACGAATTTCAAGATATGAAGGCGTTGAGTCTTTTGATCATGGGCGTCCGGCTGATGAATTACTCAGGCATCGAGACGAGATCCTACCTAATCTCTCTGGTGATACACTCATGCGGTTTGAGAAACTCTTTGAACGTATAAACATGACTTTACCCATAGATTAGAGAACCTTATAATGTTCTGCAAAAGTCTAATAAATGATTTTACCAATGCATCAGGAATTGGAATTCCTGGAGCCAGTTTTGGTTATCGTTTCATAATGCCGGTGAATCAATAAAAACAAAAACGGCGATGCTATAGGTGGATGAAATCAACGACATAAAAGGCACTACTTACGGGATTCTTAAGCAGTACGAACTTCTGGTAGGCTTGTATGACAGCGAGATGAGTCGCTTCTGGGTGCGCTTTAATATATTCGTAGGAATGGAGTTCGCTGGTCTAATAGCCATGGTCGTTAATCCCAAGTTCCTGGTGGCTAATCCCGTTCTTATGCGAGCACTGCTCTTATTTTGCGCTATCTTTTCCCTTCTTGTCGTACTAATGGTATTGAGGAGTATCTCCAGCTCACGCTTGATACCATCGATACTGAGCCGTATCGAGGCAAAATCTGATAATCTTGCTAATATTATTTCCCTAAGTAAGAAGATTGATCCTCTACCTCAGTACATCAACTTTCTAATTGCCCTATGTATCTCGATCATCTTCTCCATACTATGGTGGTTTGGTTTTATTGTTTATGGACTTGGAATATACAAAATTGAGGTACCACCATGATAAACTCTATCCCAAGACCAGCCAGTTTGTTACTTCAATGTTATTTTCCTGAAGTACGTTACCTCAAAGCCTTTTCAATGTCAAAAGACATTGGTACGGGCTACTTCAGAGTCTCAGATCCTTTATATTGTCAAATCGAAGGCTTGGAACACCTCACGGCTACTGAATTGCAATTGTGCCTTAACCAAATGCTCTACTGTTTCTTCGATGCCAATGGTGCGCTCGCTTCGTTCAATGATTATCGGAGCTATAACAGCAAACATCTAGCGCAATGGCAAGCTATTAAGACATTCATCATCGAGCAGGACTTTCGTTTCCATCGCAAGATACCAATTACTAAAAGCTTCTCAGCAAGAATGCAATTGTGTAGATTTCGGAAGAGTGAAAAAATGTGTTTAGCCTTGGTTAAATTTGACTTTGCCGACGGAGCATGTACTGGTAAACTCAAAGTAGCCTTAGTTAGGTAAAGATAGTTAGCAAGTCGTTCCTGTACTTTATCATTTCCTCATATCTATTTATCAAGATAATCAATATAAAAACGGGGCAGGGTCAAAACCCTGCCCCGAGGTAGCTTCGAAGACAGTAGATCAGGAGCCCTGTGCTCCTGGCACTATTCATTTGTCAGGTGCCCAGAGGCACCTGACCTACGAAGTTCTATTTCACCAAAACCATTTTCTTGGTCTTAACAGAATCTTTTGTTTTTACCCGGTAAAAATAGATTCCAGATGAGACCTCTTTTCCTTTTTCATCCTTTCCATCCCAATATATAGCATGTGATCCAACTCCGAACTTTCTGTCAGCAACTACTTTTATCCTCTGACCAAGTAGATTGTAGATCTCAACAGTAACCCAACTTTGCTCTTTCAGAATGAATTCTATGTTGGTTTTTGGATTGAAGGGATTGGGATAGTTCTGCAATAATATGAACTTATCAGGAACAGTTTCTTTTTCTCCTGTTTCCTCAACACCGGTAGAGAGAGTGTCGATCTTATATTCGAGGGTATCAAACATAATCCACTTAGCATCCTTTTCGCATTTCAGAGCTTGACCCAGATAATACAGTTTCCACTCGATATTCTCAAGCTCTGTTAGGGTTGGATCTGGATACAGGTGAATGGAGTTGACCCCCTCGAAGTAAATATCAGCGGTGTTGAAAAAGTAGATCACGGTATCGGGAAGGCCGTGGTAAGGCTCGGGCAAGAGTGAATCGAGCTTGAACTCTAACGAGTCAAACATTATCTTCATACCCTCTTTCTGCCAAATTAGGCCATTATTCATATAATAAAGCTTGGTCTCAATCCTTGCCAGCTCTGTTGTGTCTAAGCTCTGGTGGACAGAATCCACTTTATCGAAATACTCATTAGCCAAAGAGAAGTATTCCTCAACCGGGGGAGGCAGATGACCTGGATAATCCTGGTCTAATAAGATATCCAGTTTTTTCTCCAACTCCTCGAACATCCTCCTTTTGGCGTGTTTCTGGTATTTCAAAGCTTGGTTAAGATAATGAAGCTTCAGCTCGACCTTGTCGAATTCGAAAAGTTTGCGTTTCAGCTCCCTGAACATATACCACTTGGCTTCTTTTTCAAAAATCAAGCCCTGGGCAAGCCACCACAACTTCAACTCAATATCCTCCCAAGGAAAACCGCTTGGATTAGAATGTATGCTATCGACTAAATCAAAGCAAGAATCAGCCTGGAAAAAATAGGATTCTGCCTCTAGGGGCAAACCCTCGAAAGGACGTCCAGAAAACTCATCCGCTGCCTGCTCCAGAAAGAAGAACATCAATTCCATTGCATGTTTCTGACATGCCAACCCTTGGCTTAGATAGAATATCTTCCACTCGATTTTGACCTCCTCAGAGGCCTGCGATGTCGTGTGAATTTCGATCACCTCGTCGAAGGATTGATTGGCACAATAATAAAAACCGTCTACATCAGGGTGTGCCGGTGGTGGATCTGGTCGTCCTAAAAGCTCATAAAGTTTCGACTCCAGCTCATAGAACATCGACTCTTTTGCCATCTTCTGCCAGTGTAAAGCCAAAGCCAGATAGTAAAGCTTCTTTTCGATCCGCCAAGGCGGAAGTGAATCCGGGTCGACAGTAAAGACTGAATCAAAGCAGGAATCAGCAGATTGGAAAAAGGTATCCACATTCCCAGGCAAACCTTTAAATTCCCGACCCAAAAGTGTATCCAGCTTTGCCTCTAAGTCATAGAAAGACCACCACTTGGCATACTTTTGGCATATTAACCCCCGTGTTAACGTGTCAATCTTCATTTCAATCTTCATAATTGGATCCCAGGGACCTTCATGAATGATATCAACTTGGCTGAAGAACCAATTAGCTTCCTCAAAGCATGTATTTACCGAATCCGGCAATTCTCCTTTCAGGTTATGCACTGTGTCAACCATATCGAAGTTAAGATTGGCTTCTCTGAAAAGAGAGTCGACATCTTCAGGTAACCCTGGATAGTCTTGATGCAAAAGCAGATCGGCGATCAAACTGTCGATCCATGCAAAGGAACCTTTCTTCGCCTCCTTTTGATTCTTCAATCCTAAGCCTAAAAAATAAAGCTTCTTTTCGATTTTTTCTATTTCAGAGTTGCCAGGCTCGATAAGAGTCTCATGAATTTCTGCGACCGAGTCGAAATTAGCATTAGCTTCTCTGAAAAGAGAATCAACATCCGGAGGCAGAGCCTGTGCCTTTGCTCCGAAAAATAGAAAAGAAAGGATAAATAAAAGGAAAAACCCTAATCCATTTTTAACTCTTCTTTTATTCACTTTTTCCCCTCCTCAAGTTATTGGTTAAAAAATTCTTTTTCTTTAAAAATAGTTTAAAAATATCACCTCCTTTTTATTTAAACTTTTATTTTTAGAATAATTCGAACATCTGTAACCAAGGCTAAAAACTCTGACTTAAATGAATCAAAATTCTGAAGCAGTGCAAAGATGACACAAGCTTAACCCAATATATAGGGAGCAAATTTTTTTTGTCAATAAAAATTTAACATTTTTTAAAAAGTAAAAAGGTTTTTCGATTAACTGAGCCCACATTTTTGCCGATAAAAAATTATGAAAAAATCTTGCTACAAAATAACTTATATTTTATCTTATGTAAGTATACTCGTATGAATGCTTTGCAAAGGAGCCTCATGCCCAAAAGAAGAATTCTGGTAGTTGATGATGAGCTTTTTGTCAGGGAGCTTCTTTTGGAGTTTTTTTCTAAGGAGGGCTATGAGGTTTGCGCAGTTGAGAGCGGAGAAAAAGCTGTTGAGAAAATAAAATCTGAAGTTTTCAATGTCGCTCTGATAGATTTAAAAATGCCAGGAATTAATGGAATTGAGACCTTAAAAATGATCAAAGCTATATCTCCTTTAACTTTAAACATCATTATGACAGGATATCCCACAATCGAAAGCTGTATCGATGCTTTGAGGTCAGGTGCTTATGATTATGTGGTCAAGCCATTTAAATTATCAGAGCTAAAATTCTGTGTTGATAAAGCATTAGAGGAACATAATCTTAAAGATGAGATCAACAAACTTCGCCAAAAAATCAAAAACTTAGAAGATGAACTTAAAAAATACCAAAATCATACCTAACTAAAACCTAATGCCAAAGGTCCTTCTTTTAGAATATAAAAAACTTTCAGAAGAGTATGATAAAATCTTTGATTTATCCAATCTCTTGATGCATACGCAAAGATTACTTTCTTCGTTAAAAGAAAAATCGAAGATCAAGAGAGATGACAAAAAAATCGCTTACCTTCTGGAGGAGAAATCAAAAATCGCTTTTAAAATTAAGCTTTTGTCTGAAAAAATTTCTAATATAAATCCATCTTATAAAGAAAAAAAAGACCTTCATCTTTTAAAAAAAGAACTTAAAAGAATAGAGAATAAAACTTACAAACTTTTGGAACTTGAAAAAAAGTCAAACTTTTTATCCAAAGCAAAGCCCAATAATTGTGATTTGTTTTTTTATAATTTTATCCCAAAAGAGCACAACTAAAATTCTACAGGATTAAAAGCATTTTTTTGTTTGCGAAAAAAGGTTAAAAGTTTATATTTAAAAAAGTTCATTTTATGAGGTGAAAAGGATGAAACAAAAAAAATCCTCCAAGACCCCATTAGAAAACCTTTCTGATTTTGCTGACTCCTTTACCTATTTTAGCAAGATCACTAAAAAACTTCAAGGTGCTTATAAGGAGCTTGAGAAAAAGTTTGAGGATTTAAATCTCAAGTTGGAAAAGACTAACAATCAATTAAGACAGAGCCTGGCAGAGAAAGATAGGATTTCAAACTACCTGAATAATATACTTGAGAGCATCAATTCCGGAGTTTTAGCAGTAAACAAAGATGGAAGGATAACTTTATTCAATCGCTCAGCAGAGGAGATTTTAGGTTACAGGTCTTTTGAGGTTTTGGGTAAGGATTATTTAGAGATTTTGGGTAAGGGTTTAAAAATCGAGAAAACCCCAATTCACACATTAAAAACCAAGGCTTTGCATCTAAATGAGGAAAAGGAGGTTTCGACAAAGTCAGAAAAGAAAATCCCTTTATGTTTTTCCACCTCCCTTTTAACTGATGCAGATGGCAATCTGCTTGGAGCAGTGGAGACTTTTTTTGATCTTTCCCGTATAAAAAGATTGGAGGATGAGATCAGTCGGGTTAAGACCTTGGCTGCATTAGGTGAGATGGCTGCAACTGTTGCCCATGAGGTCAGAAATCCCTTAGGAGGAATCTCAGGATTTGCTGCTATTCTGGAGAAGGATTTGAAGCCTTTTGACCCTCGCCAAAAATGGGTGAAAAAGATAATCGAGGGGGTGGAGATTTTGAATAGGATTGTTATCGATCTTTTAAACTATACCAAGGTGGTGAAACTCTCCCCTCATAAAGTTAATTTCATAAAATTTTTGGAGGATACGATAAACTTTTTCCAGATGGATAATTTATCTAAAAGGGGAGATGTTTTTATTATAAAAAATTTCAAAAAGAAAGTTTTGGAATGCCAGATCGACCCGGAACAGTTTCGTCAGGTTGTTTTAAATCTATTAAGAAACTCTGTTCAAGCCCTGCCCGATGGAGGGAAAATAGAGGTAACCGCCCAGAGTTCTTTTTCGAATAAGCCTGAGGGTGAGGTGATACTGAAGATAGCTGACTGGGGGGTCGGAATGGATCAGAAGACAATAAAAAATCTTTTCACCCCATTTTTCACCACAAAGGAGGGTGGAACCGGATTAGGTCTTGCAACTGTGAAAAAGATTGTGGAGGCACATCGTGGAAAAGTCCAGATAAAATCTGAGCTGGGAAAAGGAACAAATGTTAAAATCAGCTTTCCAAAAGCTTTCGTTTTATAACTAAATCGGAGATCAAGAGAAAGGAGCACTAATTTATTGGAGATCAAGAGACCTAAAGGAAAAATCTTAGTGGTTGATGATGATAATCTGATCAAGGATTTTTTAAAAGAGTCTTTGTCCCGCTTAAACCATCAGGTAGATTTAGCTTCATCTGGAGATGAGGCTCTGGATAAGATAAAAAGGACCGAATACGATATAATACTTTCTGATATAAGGATGCCCAAGATGAGTGGAATGGAACTTCTGAAAGCGACCAGAAAGTTTTCCCCTTATGCAAAGATTATGCTGATGACTGCCTATGGGACAATAGAGAATGCAGTGGAGGCGATGAAATTAGGAGCGTTCGATTATATTCAAAAGCCTTTTTCAGTAGATGATATCGAGATAAAAATAAGAAAAGCCTTAGATTATAAAAAGCTCGAATGGGAAAATAGACTTTTAAAATCTGAGATATCAGGCAAATACAAATTTGAAAATATCGTGGGTAAATCTCCCCAGATGAAAAAGATATTCGAATTGGTCGAGGTTGTTGCCAACAGCCGTTCTTCAGTTTTGCTCACAGGTGAATCAGGCACTGGAAAAGAGCTTATTGCTAAGGCAATTCATTATAATAGTCCAAGAAAGGATGGGCCATTTGTCAAGATCAACTGTGCTGCTTTACCAGAGGGATTGATGGAATCAGAGCTTTTCGGGCATGAGAAGGGCGCTTTCACCGGAGCAATAAGGTTGACCCATGGTAGATTTGAGTTAGCAGATGAAGGAACGCTCCTTTTAGATGAGATCTCAGAGATTCCCCTATCCCTTCAGGCAAAGCTTTTAAGGGTATTACAGGAAAAAGAGTTCGAAAGGGTGGGCTCAGGTCAACCTATTCAGGTGGATGTTAGAATAATCTCTACAACGAATCAAAATCTTAAAGAGCGAATAGAAAAAGGTAAATTCAGAGAAGACCTATTTTACAGACTGAATGTTATTCCTATCCACATTCCTCCCTTAAGGGAGAAAAAAGAGGATATTATTCCATTAGCCGAACATTTTCTAAGAAAATATAACCTGGAGAACAATCGCTTTATTAAAGGTATCTCAGAGCAGGTTTTTGAGATGTTTATGGAATATTTTTGGCCAGGAAATATCAGGGAGCTGGAGAACTTTATAGAAAGGGCGGTGGTTACTGCCAAGGGCAAAGTGCTTGTTCCAGATGATTTTCCTAAGGAGATATTTTTCAAAAAAGAATTAAAGAAATTGGGTGTGGGAAACACTCTGGAGGAAGTTGAGAAATCGTTAATTTTAAAAACCCTGGAAGCTTGCGCAGGAAACAAAACAAAAGCAGCTGAGATTTTAAGAATATCAACAAGAACCCTGAGAAATAAACTCTCAGAGTATGGGGTTAAAAGGTAGTAGGTGATAGGTTATAGGGAATGAGATAAAAATTAGAAAGTAAGATGAGAAGAGATGTTTTAGAAAAGTTGATTCAGACGATTCCGAGAGAGGAGAGAAGAATAGACGATTATAAGGAGATTCCCTGCAAGGATTTTGATTATGACTGTTTTGGATTCGATGGAAGAATCCCTTTTGGCAACTATGAAAGATGTTATAACTATGCTCCGGAAATGGGTAAGTGTATTTTTTGTGAGTGGAATAAAATGAAATGAGATTTGAGAGTTGAGATGAAGAAAAGAAGTATACAGTAGGCAGTAAACAGTAGGCAGATTTGTAGCGGCGGGTTTTGTGCCCGCTGATTTTCGTTTATAGACGTAGTGCCGAGTTAAAAACAGATGAAGAAATAAAATGTTGTTGCTGGATTTGTAATCCAGCAAAGAAAATTCATTTTTTATCCTCGTGGATTATACTCAGGCTGAGAAACATCGCTATGGAAAAAGCAGAGGATGATGACATCCTCTGGGAGCTAAAGAAGTTCTGTTTTGAGATTTGAGAGTTGAGATAGAGAAAGGAAGTATACAGTAGGCAGTAGACAGTAAACAGTATACAGTAAACAGTAAATAGTAAACAGTAGGCAGACTTGTAGCGGCGGGATTTAAGCACGTATATTTATTTTATTTAAGATGAAAGTAATTTTTCTAATTCAGGGTAACGCAACCTGCCTGCCCGGCCAGGGAAGGTTGCGGGTACCAACTTCAATTGTTTTTCGACGCAGGTTTTAAACCTGCGTTTTTTGCTTTTATAGAATTAAGAATCCTTTTAGCCTCACTAATTAAAACAGGAAATTTTTTCCTACCGAAGGGAAAAGTTTTCCTATTTTTCGAGCAAAATCAACTCAGCATCTCTTTATCCATTTTAAGCTAATCCTTTGTAAATTAAGTAGTTAACCCCTTCCTTTCCGCTCATCAGACCTCAGGGCATACTAATTGCTAAAGAGATAAAGGAAAGTTGCGCTCAGAGGTATGAAAATAATTTCACACATAAAAAACCTGCATTTCGAAGTTTTCTTCTTCCCAGAGATTTCAAAAAACTCCCCTCTTAAGTTCACCCCTTTAAAAAAAAATCTTTTGCAGAAACCAAAACTTTTTGGAGGAGAGCCCCATGAGAGTAGTGAAAGATTTGGAGATTTTTAATGAGAAGAGGTCTCCTGAGATAAGGGAGAAGCTTTTGCTTGAATACCTTCCTTTAGTCAAATCAGTTGCAGGAAGGATGGCTTTAGGATTTCCAAAATCAGTTGAGGTCTCTGATTTGATCTCAACTGGATTTATAGGATTGAGTGAAGCACTATCTAACTTTGACCCTTCCCGAGGAGTAAAATTCGAGACCTATGCAGTCCCTCGAATAAAAGGAGCTATCTTAGATGAACTAAGATCTTTAGACTGGGTTCCTCGCTCAACAAGGGCTAAATCAAGAGGGATAGAGAAAGCCAAGGTGAAGTTAGAGAACAAATTAGGACGCAAACCCACTAAGTGGGAATTGGCTAAGGTTCTGAAAGTATCCACTCAGGAACTTTTAGCCACTTTAGATGACCTCTCATCAAGTTCAATGCTTTCCTTAGATGATATGATCTATGGAGATGATGATAATCGCCAAATTCCGAGAGTTGAGACTTTAAAATCGACTTGCACACAAAACATCCTTTCTGATTTAGAGAAAAAAGAACTAAAGGCTTTTATAGTTTCATCAGTGAATAACCTCACTGAACAAGAGAGATTGGTGATCTCTTTATATTATTATGAGGAACTAACATTAAAAGAGATCGGTGAAGTTATGAACATCTCGGAATCGAGGGTATCTCAGATTCATACCAAGGCTGTGTACAAACTCAGGAATATGATCAAAGAAAAATTTGCTATGTAAAAATTCAATGAATAGTTTTTTAGAAAAAAAAGATTTTGGGGAAAAAGAAATCGATCTTTTTGATTCTGTTCTAAAACTTTGTCAAACCTCTGTCCAATGCACAGATTGTGCAGTTTTCCTCTTTGAGAAAAAAAAGCAAAGGCTTTCCCCTTTTACCATCTTAAAAGACTCCTCCAAGCTTAAAGAGAAGTTAGATAAAAGTTTAAATCATGAGGTATTAAAAAAAATATGTCAAAATCGTCAAGATGCTCCGCAAAGTTCAAAAAAGAAGGTATGGGTTGAAAAAGACTTAAATTTCATCCCCCTTTTTTTTGAAGATGAATTTTTTGGTCTTTTTGTTTGTTTTTTTGAAGATTCAAAAAAGAGGGATGCCAAAAATAAGTCTGATTTAATTTTTCCCTTTGCTAATATCCTTTTGTCTCTTTTTGAAAACTTTGTCCAGAAAAGGTCACAAGAAAAGCTTAAAATGACAAATCAAAATCTCTTGATGTCTCTTGACCTTCGGCTTCCGCAGATTTTATTAGACCAATTAAACAAACTGAATAGATTTGAGACCTTTTCAGAATTAGCAGATATAATTGCTCACGATATAAACAATCCTCTTCAGATAATATTGGGAAAGACCCAGATACTTTTGATGAAAAAGCAAAGAGAAGATGATAAGAAGAATTTATCTCTTGATGCATACGCAGAGGAACTCAGGGTCATCGAAAAATCCGCAAACCGCATCTCATCTCTTGCAAAAGAACTTTCTCTTTTTGCCAAACAGACTAAAAGTCAAATTGAACCTTCTGAAGGCTACAAAGTTGTGGATGTAGACATAAGTCAAATTCTTAACCACACTTTTTCATTGTTAAAAAACAGGTTTAAATCAAAAGGGATCGAGTTGGATTTAAAGATTGAAAAAGGTCTACCAAAAGTTAAAGGAATTCCTCATAAATTGGAAAATATTTTTTTGAGTCTTTTGCTTAGGGCTGAAGATGCTATTTCCCAAAAAGGTAAATTAAATATATGGGCAAAAAAAAAGGGTAGGTTTATCCAGCTCGATTTCAAAGACACCGCAGAAAAAATTCCTGAAGATATTCTTCCCAAGGTGTTTGATCCTTTTTTGATCTTACCCCAGCTTAACAGGAGAGTGGGATCGAGCCTTTTTTTCGTCTCTGAGGTGGTCAAAGAGCATCGTGGGACAATTGAAGTAAAAAGTGGGAAAGATGGAAATACTTTTATAGTTAAACTCCCAATCATCGAAGGGGGGTGCTAAAAATTACCGAAGACTCAGAAAATCTTGACCTTTTCAATTATTGGAGAATTGAGTGCCCGGTGTGTGGCAAAGTTAACAAATTCCAAACTCTTAAGCAAAATGCTTATACCGAAAAAGAAAGAGATACAGACTTTCGTCCCAAAAAACTTTCTTGGAAAAACCCTGTGTATCAAAATCTTAATCCACTTCTTCATTTCATGGCTTGTTGCGAAAGCTGCTTTTACACTCGGGAGTTCGATAAAACTTTTAGAGAATGGAAAAAAGATCAACACTTCCAAGAAAAATTGTTGCCCTCTATAAGGAAAAAACATTTAAAGATTTTAAGAAAAAAGGATAGTTCAATTAAAAAGATAGGAAAAGCTATTTTACCTGAGCTTTATCCTTTTGAAAGCGCAGTTTTAAAATTCCTTTTAGGGATAATTGATGAGAATCTAAATCCTTTTGCTCAAAACTTTAATTTAGCAAGATATTATCTCAGGATTGCCTGGCTTTTTAGAGAGAAAAGTGAGAAAGAACTCGACTTTGAGAAAAAAAGCGAGGAGAATTTAGATGAGATTTTCAACTCAGTTTTGTTTTCTCAAAAAGAATCTCAGGTAAAAATCAAAAAGCTTCAAACTGAAGTTGAGTTTTTTCTCAAACAAAAAAAAGATACAGTCAAAACCAGGATTTCAAAGTCTTTTAGTAAAATTGAGAAAAAGCTTAATTCATTAGAGAAGTCTTTGGATTATCTTAAGTCTTTAATCCAGAAAGAAAACACGCAGATTTTTTTCGAATGCTTATGTTTTGAAGATTTTTTGTTTTATCTGAAGATGTGTTGGGCTGAGGTGCCAATCAATGAAAAAGAGGCATTGGAGCTTGCTTTCAAATATTATCAAAAAAGTTACAACAAAAACAAAGCATTAAACCAGAAAATTCAAGTGTCCTATCTTTTAGCAGACATTTCAAATAGGATTGGCGATTTGGAGAGTGCCAAAAGATATTTCGATTTAACAATGAAGCTGGGGCAGGATTTTTTGGAAAGACACAGAGATGACATGATAAAAACAGCCTTAGCTCAAAAGGTATTAGAGCTCTCAAAATCACAGTATGAATCACTTAAAACACTTTAAAAAGGAGCTTTTATGAATAAGACCCAGATAGAATCAAACAATAAAAAGTCGGTATCGATCAAGAGAAAAGAAAAAAAGGTGGGTCCGCTTCGATTTTTCACCCCTCATTACCTTTAGTTTGCTTTTGCCCCAAAATCGAAAATCAAATCTCCAAAGGGATTTTATACAAAAGGCTTTTCATCGTGGAGAGATACTCAAACTGGAGGGGAGTGGAGTTTTGCTTACAACCAATCAGGCTTTGGATGAGGGAAACTTTTTGAGTCTCAATCTACATCTCGAAAATGGGATGGTCTTAGATAGGATTTTGGGAAAGGTAAAAAGAGTGGAGAAGGAAAAAGAAAACCAGATATTTATGGGAATTGAATTCTGTTCAAAGGATGCACTGCCAAAATCTTTTGGAAAGCTGTCCGAACTAAAAAGTTTCGAGATGAAACTCAAAGAGGTGATTTTAGATTACATTTTAAGAAAAAAGAAAGCACAGCAAAAGATAAAAGTCTAATGACAGATAAACTTAAAAATGCCAGCTTTTTAGTTGAGCCTACTTTCTGTGATTGGGCAACTCTTCTACGAGACATTCCGGTTGGAATTTTTATCACTGACTGGGAAGGAGAGCTCTGTTACAATAATGACTTCCTGCATCAGGTATTAAAAGACAATTCCCTCAATGGATATCTCAGGACGAATATTTTTGATAATAAAATAATCAAATCTTTAGGTCTGGATTTTGAATTTAAAAAGATCCTTGAGACAAAAAAAAGGTTTTCAAAAGAAAAGATCTCATACAAAGCTCCAGATGGCTCATCTTTATATCTTTCACTAAAAGCAACTCCCCTGAAAGATGAGAAGGGAAAAATTGTCGGGATAATCTGTTTTGTCGAGGACCAGACAGAGAAAGTGAATTTGGACCTTCATTTAAAAAGGAAGATAAGCCAACTCTCAATTATAAATGAGGTGAGCAATGCTTTAGCCACCACTTTAAAAACAGAGAGGATTTTTAAGATAATTCTCACCGGTGTTACCGCAGGAGAAGGGTTGGGATTCAACAGAGCGTTTTTTTTGTTAAAAGATGAGAATAAAAATGAGCTTTATGGGAAAATGGCTGTTGGACCCTCAAATCCTGAGGAAGCTTCAGAGATCTGGAAAAATCTTTCACAAAAAAAACAAAGCTTAAAAGAAATCCTTTCTCTTTACCCAGAAGTTGATGAGAAAAAGGATATAGAGGTCAACAGAGTTGTAAAAACTCTAAGAGTTCCGTTAAGTGAAAAGGATAATGTATTAGTTGAGGCGATAGATAAAAGAAAATCCTTTAATTTAAGTGAGGAGTCAGAAAAAAAGTTGAGCTCAAGTTTAGCTAATGCTTTGGGAACAAGAACTTTGGCTATTGTTCCTTTAGTGTGCGAAGACAAGGTTTTTGGAGTGATCTTAGCTGATAATTTTATCACAGAACAGAAGATAAAAGATGAAGATGTTAAATTTCTTCAAGTTTTGGCAAATCAAGCCTCGAGAGCAATTGAGAATTCAAGGCTTTATGAGAGAGTGGCTTTACAGGTGAAAAAATTGGAGGAGGCTAATAAAAATCTTGAGGAAAACACTAAAAAGATGCTCAAATTTGAGAAGTTTTCGATAATGGGGCAGATAACCTCAAAAGTGGCTCACCAGATCAGAAATCCTCTGACCATAATTGGTGGATTTGCCAAGTCGATTTTAAAAAAAACAGATGAAAAAGACCCTAATTACAAATACTTAAAAATCATAAGCGAGGAGACCCAGAGAGTAGAGAAGATGTTGGACCAGATCCTAAATTATTCCCCAAATTTGTTGATTAATCTAAGAAAACAGAATTTAAATCGAGTTGTTGAGTCCTCTCTTAAAAAGATTAAAGATCAAATCGATTCCAATATGATAATAGTAGAAAAAGATTTCCAAAAGGATTTACCGGAGTTGGAATTAGATTCCGAACAGTTTGAGCATGCGCTTTTAAATATTCTTAGGAATGCTCTTTCCGCCATGCCTGAGGGAGGAAGACTTTGGGTTCGAACTTTTTCGGAAGATGATTTAGTTAAAATTGAGATAGCGGACAACGGAGTTGGAATTCCTCCAGATGGACTGCCCAATATCTTCGATCCATTTTTTACAACTAAGGCTAAAGCCAATGGGTTAGGATTAACAGTAGCTCAAGAGATCATCAAAAGACATAATGGAAGAATAATGGTGAAAAGCCAAAAAGAGAGAGGTTCAGTTTTTTCTATTCAACTTTCTTTGAGAAGGGAGAGAAAAGATGCCTAAAATTTTAATAGTTGACGATGAGCCAAATATCCTAAAGCTTTATTCAAAAGAGTTGGAAGAGGAGGGTTATGAGGTGGAGGCAGTTTCCTGTGCAGAGGAAGCTTTAAAGGTGGCTCAAAAAGAAGAGATTGACCTGGTGATCTTGGATATTAAAATGGGTGAAGAAGATGGTCTTATGATTTTATCTGAGCTAAAGCGAATTAAAAAAGGGCTTCCTGTGATTTTAAACTCAGCATATTCTATCTACAAAAGCAACTTCCAGTCATGGCTGGCAGACTCGTATCTGATTAAATCTTCTAATTTATCTGAACTTAAAAACAAAATTGAGGATCTGATAAAAGTCCGAAGGATAAATAGAATATGAAAGATGACAAAAAAATTGAGGATGTAGACGAGCTTTTAAATTCCGTTGAAAACTTTTCTGAACGGGCAAAAAAAATCGCATTCAATTTAGCCTCTGCCGCAAGCCGTGCCAGAGATTCACTCCCTTTAAGGATCTCAGATGATATTCTTGATCTTGCAACAGAGACAATTAAAGCTTCGGAGGAGATTTCCAAGATGATAAGGATAGTGAGAATGGAGATCGGGGGTCTTTACACTTTTAGTCCATCGGGTGAAATAGAGTTTGAAAAAAATAAAATGATTCAACAGAAAATAGAGAACTATTTGCAAAATATCCTTACGGATACCCATAGATTACTTATGATGATGAAGAAATTGAAATCGATTTCAGTAGATAAATGATGTGATGAGTAAAGGAAAATCGTGATGATGCCGAAAGGAGTTAAAAAGAAAAGCTTTCTCAAAAAAGAAGCTTTGCTTCTCTTTTGTACAATTAAAAAAGAGATAAAAGCGTTGGAGAACTTTTTACTTTTTTTGGAGAAGGAAAAAGATATTTTGCTGAAGAAAGATTTTCCCTCTTTTCAAGAGATTGAGAAAGAAAGGTCAAAAAAGCTTCTTTTAGCAAAAAGATTAGAGAAAAAAAGAAAAAAATTAAGTGTCTCAATTTTACATAAGCTGAAAAATGTCTCAAATGAAAAGGATGAATCAGGTATCTTTTATCTCCTTTCACATTCGCATGAAATCAATTTATCACAGCTTCAATCTACCCTTTGGGAGCTTTACCAAAAGGTGGATTTACAAAGAAAAAAGAATAATAATTTGATTAAAAAGTCTTCAGGATATATCGATAATAATATGAAAGAAAAACGACAAACAAATTTGGTGGCTGAGCCTTAATAATGAAAAAACAAGGTAGCTTTTTCAATTTAAAAAATCTTATCTTGGAGGAAAGATGTTAATTCTTACAAGAAAATTAGGTGAAAGCATTACCATAGGTGATGACATTAAAATCACCGTTTTAGGGATTCATGGACGGCAGGTGCGGCTGGGAGTTATAGCTCCACCTAAGGTGGTTGTTCATCGGGAGGAGATCTTTAAGAAAATTCAAGAGGAAAATAAAAAAGCAGCTGAAGCTGAAAGAAAGGATGTAACCCAAATGGCTAAAGAGATTAGCAAAACGAAGAAAAAGAAATAATGGAAAACTTAAAAAGGGGAAATTTATGCTTTTCAAATCAAAGAATAAAAAATCCTATCCTTTTGGTTTATTCACAACAAAAGGAGGTAGGTTAAGTTCAAAAAGAAAAAAAATGTCCGAAGGATTTAAAGAATTTGTCTCGCCTGAGGCAGAGAGTAAATCTAAAAACCAGAGTTTGGAGAAGTTTTTAGACACAAGCTTCGTCTATCATGACCAGGATTGAAAAAGTAATAAGTAGGGGGGCTAAAATGGAGATTTTTAAGACATCCCAATTCGGAGAAATAACCTACCAAGAAAAAGATATCATAAAAACACCCAAAGGAATTTTTGGATTTGGTGAATACAAAAAATATGTTATTATAAAAAAAGAAGAAGACCTGCCTTTTTTGTGGTTTCAATCAATCGAAAATTCCAAATTGGCTTTTGTCATAACAGATCCCTTGATTTTTTTTCCTACTTACAAGATTATTCCCGACAAAAGCGACTTAGATGAACTAAAAGTTTCCGACCCAAAAGAGCTTAAAATCTACGTGATTGTAACTATTCCACCAAAAAGTCCTGATCTTAGCTCTGCAAATTTGATAGCACCACTTGTTATTAATCCAAGGATTAATTTAGCTAAACAGTTAGTTTTACCAAGGTCACCTTATACTCTGAAACACTACATTCTGGAGACATTGAAGAAAAAGAAAACTAAGAAATAATTAGAAAAATCATGGTAGTTAAAAAATATTTAGCAGGACAGAGCCTTTATATAATTTTCAAAAGCTCCTTTTAGATACCCAACCAACTGGCTAACCCTATCTGGAGTTGAGCTTTTGTCATTTTATATTGGCGGGAATTTATCCCACCAGAAATTTCGGGTTGGAATTTTTGCGAGAAAGTAAAAAAGAATAAGAAAACTTCTTGTATTTACCCTGAAGTTAATCTATAAGGATTTTAAAGAATAAAAATCTTTCTACTGCTTATCCAACAAAATAAACTTAATGCGTAGGGGAGACCCTTGTGGTCTCCCACTGGTAGTTGGGAGGGGACCCCGACAAATCGGGATTTCGCCAGGCTCAACAAGCCCCTCCCCTACAAAAAAATCCGAAGGATCTTGACGATTTGCATTATTTAATTGGAATGGCACTACTACATTGTTTCTTGAATAATGTTACAATATCTGTCATTGCGAGCGATAGCGAAGCAATCCCCATATAGATTGCTTCGGGGCTACGCCCCTCGCAATGACAGGCTGAAATATGCGGAAGCATCAAGAGACAATGTTATTTTAGAAACATTCACTATTTAAAAATCCAGAAAAGGTTCTGCCAGTATTTTAATTTAAGAATTATTTAATTGTTTTGCAAATCAAAGATATTTATTCTTTTCCAAACAATTATGCTTTTCCTACGATAAAAAGATAAATGTTTTAGCAACGATCTGTTTCTTGTTTAAATATATTAGAAACTGACGATAATAGAAAAAAGAGAAAAACTGGACACAAGTTATAGAGATACTGGAGTGTGCGAAGCTCGAAGAGTCTTGACGACATCTTGAGGATAAAACTTTAGCTTTACTTTTAAAGGATAAGATAAAACCCTTTTAGCGAGTCTAAAGTTGATACAAAAGTGAAAAATATTTTCTTGACAAAAAAGACAAGGGGGTATATATTTTCAAAAGCCTGAAGATGTTAAAAAAAAATCTAAATTTTGGGCGATTAGCTCAGTTGGTTAGAGTGCTTGCTTGACATGCAAGAGGTCACTGGTTCGATCCCAGTATCGCCCAAATAAAAAGTAAGTTTAAGGTTTTTTATAAAATAAAGGATGTTTTTTTAAAGTGACCTATTTGCACCCCCTTTGGTGGTGTTATTTTTTATAGACTGAGGTGGAAATTGGAAAAGATTAAGGTAAAAATTTTTGATGGCTCTGAAAAATGGTTTGAAAAAGGGATGGCTATTTTTAAAGTATTGGACAAAAGCTTTCCTGACCTTAAAAATAAAGCTATCGCAGCTAAGGTGAACGGTGAGGCGGTTAACTTAAATGAGAAACTTCTTAGTGATTGTCAATTGGAGATTTTGACTTTCGACTCACCCCAGGGAAAAAAAATCTTTTGGCACAGTACCTCTCATATTATGGCTAGCGCAGTGAGAAAGCTTTTTCCAGGGGTCAAGTTAGGAATAGGTCCTTCTATTGATGAAGGCTTTTATTATGATTTTGATAAGGATACACCTTTTACTTTGGAGGATCTGGAAAAAATTGAGAATAAAATGTCTGATATAATAAAAAAAGATTACCCCTTTGAGAAAAGAAAACTTTCTAAATCCGAGGCTTTAGATTTTTTCAAAAAGGAAAATGAGAGCTATAAAATCGAGCTGTTATCCGAACTCGACGAGGATACTATTACTCTTTATATGCATAATCGATTCTTAGATTTATGCAAAGGGCCTCATCTTCTCTCAACCGGGAAAGTGAAGTCATTTAAGCTTATTAAGGTAGCTGGAGCTTATTGGAGAGGGTCTGAGAAAAATAGGATGCTTCAGAGGATTTATGGTATCTCTTTTCCAAACAAAGAGGAGTTAAGAAAGTATCTTGAAAAGATAGAGAAAGCGAAAGAAAGAGACCACCGGAAATTAGGCAAGGAATTAGACCTTTATTCAGTCTATGATGAGGCAGGAGCTGGTTTGGTTTTCTGGCATCCAAAAGGCGCTATAATCAGGAGGATAATCGAGGAGTTCTGGATAAAAGAGCACCAAAAAGCTGGATACGAGATAGTATATACTCCTCACATCGCAAAACTTGACCTGTGGAAAAGGTCAGGGCATACCGATTTTTACACTGAGTATATGTATCCGAGTATGAAAGCAGAGGAGGAGGAATACCAGATAAGACCTATGAACTGTCCTTTTCATATGTTGATTTATCAATCGAAGATAAGAAGCTATAGGGAGCTTCCTTTTAAATTAGCTGAATTAGGCACAGTCTACCGATATGAACGCTCCGGAGTTTTGCATGGCCTTATGAGAGTGAGAGGTCTAACCCAGGATGATGCTCACATTTTTTGCAGATCAGATCAATTAAAAGAAGAGGTCATAAAGCTTTTAGATTTCACTCTGTATCTTTTGAAGTCCTTTGGATTTTCCGGGTATGAGATATTTTTAGCTACCAGACCAGAGAAATTTATCGGCCAGAAAAGGGATTGGGAGAAAGCCATCCAATCTTTAAAAAGTGCTTTAGAAAAGCACAAGCTTTCGTATCAAACCGATGAAGGAGGTGGAGCCTTTTACGGTCCTAAGATAGATTTATGGATAAAGGATTCTTTAGGGAGACCGTGGCAGTGTACTACTATTCAGTTCGACTTCAATCTGCCGGAGAGATTCGATTTGACCTTTGTTGGTGAAGATGGAAAAGCACACAGGCCGGTGATAATCCACCGTGCTTTATTAGGCTCTTTAGAGAGGTTTTTTGGGATTTTGATCGAACACTATGCTGGCGCTTTCCCTTTATGGCTTTCTCCTGTGCAGATCGTGGTTATGCCTGTTACTTCTGAGATAAGAGATTACGCTCAGGATGTGGTGAGACGACTTTTGGAAAAAGATTTCAGAGTAAAATTAGATGACCGGAATGAAAAGATCAACTATAAGATAAGGGAAGCTGAAACCCAGAAAATCCCTTATATGTTTATAGTAGGGAAAAAAGAAAAAAAGGATAACAAGATCTCGGTTAGAAGACACAAGAAAGGAGATATGGGAATTTTTGATTTAGATGATATTATATCCCAAATAGAGGAAGAAATTAAAAAATAGATTAACCGGTTTTTATTGAATAGTTTCTGAGGTGTGGAGTGGTGACACTATTTACTATAAACTAAAAACTTCAAACTTTATTCGGAGGTGAGAGGAAGATAAAGAGAAAAAAAGAGCCAAGGGCAAACAACAGAATCCGGGTGCCACAGGTAAGAGTGATAGATTTTGATGGTGGTCAGATCGGGATATTGCCAACCAGAGAGGCTTTAAGATTGGCAAAGGAGAGGGGATATGATTTAGTGGAGGTTTCACCTAATGCTAGACCTCCTGTGTGCAAAATAATGGATTATGGCAAATACAAATACCAGCTGAGTAAAAAGGAGAGGGTTTCAAGAAAAAAACAACATACCATCCAACTGAAGGAGATGAGACTTAGACCTAAAATCGAGGAACACGACTATCAGTTCAAAGCAAAACATATCCGCGAATTTTTAAAAGAGGGTAATAGGGTGAAAATCTTTGTTGTTTTTCGAGGACGTGAGATGGCTCATCGTGAATTTGGTTCAAAGATTTTGGAAAGACTTCAAAATGATCTTTCAGATGTCGGAGCGGTGCAGCAACCTCCAAAATTGGAGGGTCGCAACCTGACAATGATTTTAATTCCCAATCTCAATAAAGGAGCAAAAGATGCCTAAACACAAAAGCTCCAGATCCGCAGCTAAAAGGTTTAAAAAGACAAAATCGGGCAAGATAAAAAGACGGATGGCGTTCAAAAGCCACCTTTTGAGCAAAAAGAGCACTAAAAGAAAAAGAAGATTAAGGAAATGCACATTAGTTGAAAAAGCTGATCAGAAGAAAATAAAAAGGCTACTTTCAAAATAACTAAAGGAGGTTAAAAATTGCCCCGCGTAAAGAACAAAGTCGCATCGAGAAAAAGAAGAAAAAAGATTTTAAAGAGCGCAAAAGGATATTATGGAGCAAGGAGCAGATTATATCGAACTGCGAAGGAGGCGATCAATCGGGGGTTAGCATATGCCTACAGGGATAGAAGGCAGAGAAAAAGGAATTTCAGAAGGCTCTGGATCGCAAGAATAGGAGCTTGCGCAAGGCTTTTCGGTCTTTCATATAACGTGTTTATCAATGGTTTGAAAAAAAGTGGGATTTCACTTGATCGAAAATCCTTAGCCCAAATAGCAGTAAAAGATCGAAAGACATTTGCAAGACTGGTTGAAATGGCTAAAGAAGGAAAAGCGAATAATGGATGATTTCCTGAAAGATTTAAAAAATTTAAGAAAAAAAGCAGAAGATGAGATAAGTAGAGCTACCACTTTTTCTGAATTGGAAAGGATAAAAACAGCTTATCTCGGAAGAAAAGGAATTTTGACCTCTAAGTTTAAGGATTTGGTGAGTCTTCCTGAAAATAAAAGACCGGAAGCTGGAGAAATAGCTAATGAGATTAAGTTAGAACTCCAGAAAATCGTAAGCCAAAAAATAGAAAAGTTAAAAATTAAGGGTAAAAAAGAGAAAGAGGAAACTTTCGATTACACTTTACCAGGCATAAAAATCGCGACTGGAAAACTTCATCCTTTGACCCAAATATCTTCTCAGATAGTGGAGATATTTTATGGAATGGGATTTGAGGTGGTCTATGGTCCTTTTGTTGAGACCAACTATTATAATTTCGATGCTTTGAATTTTCCTTTGGATCATCCTGCTCGCGATATGATGGATACTTTCTATATTGATGAGAAAAGATTGTTAAGAACTCACACCTCTCCAGTTCAAATACGAGTATTTGAGAGAAGGAAGCCTCCTGTTCGAATTTTAGCTCCAGGAAGGGTATACAGGAATGAAGCGATAAATGCTCGTTCATATTGTGTATTCTATCAGGTAGAGGGTTTTTATGTTGATTACAATGTCACTATGGCTGATCTAAAAGGGGTGCTTTTAGCCTTTGTTCAGGAGCTTTTCGGAAAAGATGTGAGCTTGAGATTCAGAGCGAGTTTTTTCCCCTTTACCGAGCCTTCAGCTGAAGTTGACATCTCCTGTGTTATATGTGGTGGAAAAGGCTGTAGCGTTTGTAAACATAGAGGATGGCTCGAGATTGGCGGAGCTGGAATGATCGATCCCGAGGTTTTCAAAGCGGTTGGGTACGATCCCGAGACCTACTCTGGTTATGCTTTTGGAATGGGAATAGACCGGATGGCAATGCTCAAATACAGAATCGATGATATAAGGCTTTTCTATGAGAACGATTTAAGATTCTTACGTCAGTTCTAAAATGAAAGTAAGTTACAGTTGGCTTAAAGATTTTGTTGATATAGATTACCCACCTGAGGAGATTGCCTCTAAACTCACCCTTTCCGGGAGTGAGGTGGAGACTATTGATGTTATGGGATCGGATTTGAAAAATGTGGTTGTCGGGCAGGTCAAAAAAATAGATTCTCACCCTGAAGCTGAGAAATTGAAAATCTGCAAAGTTGATGTGGAAAAAGAGGTTCTTCAAATAGTCTGTGGAGCTTCTAATGTAAAAGTAAAAGCTAAAGTTCCGGTTGCCTTAATTGGTGCTAAGCTTTCAGATGGTAAAGAGATCGAAAAAACTAACCTGAAAGGGATTGACTCATCTGGAATGATATGTTCGGAGGCTGAGCTCGGTTTAGGTGAGGATTCGCAAGGGATTATGATTTTGGATGACGAGCTTAGAGTTGGTGAAAATCTTAGCTCCGCTTTGGATTTAGAGGATTTTATCTTCAATTTAGATCTTACACCAAACAGGCCAGATTGCCTTTCTATCTTGGGCGTTGCCAGAGAAATATCTGCTCTTTTTGGTTTACCATTAAAAAAACCTACTCCAGTAGTTGAAGAAGCAGAAATATTGGCTTCTTCTCAAATTAAAGTAAAAATAGATGAAGTTTCTTTTTGCCCTCGTTATACCTGTAGAATAATAAGGGATGTAAAAGTCAGACCCTCTCCTTTCTGGATTAGAAGAAGACTCCAGTCATGTGGTATTCGATCTATCAATAATGTTGTTGATGCGACCAATTACGTGATGTTGGAGTTAGGGCATCCACTACATGCCTTTGATTATGACCTTTTCTCTCAAGGTGAGGTTGTGGTTCGAAAAGCATATCAAAAAGAAAAGTTTGTAACCTTAGATGGAACCGAAAGAGAACTTGACCCTGAGATTTTGTTGATCACCGATGGTCAGAGGCCGGTTGCAGTTGCAGGAATTATGGGAGGGTTTGAATCTGAGGTGAAAGAAAAGACTAAAAACATCCTGCTCGAAAGCGCCTATTTTGACCCGGGTATAATCAGAAGGGGAAGAATCAAACTCGGAATCACCTCTGAGTCCTCTCACCGATTTGAACGAGGAGCAGACCCTAATAACGTCGATTTCGCCTGTAATAGGGCAATGGAGCTTATTCATAAAATAGCTGGAGGTGAGGTCTTAAAAGGTTTAGTTGATAATTACCCTAAAAAAATACAAGTTAAAAAAATCGATTTAAGACCGAAAAGGGTAAATCAGATTTTGGGAACAGAATTTTCATCATCTGAGATTTCACAAATCCTCAAAAGCTTGGAATTCAAGTTAGAGGGAGATAAAGATCTTAAAGTTGAGGTTCCGACATTCAGACCGGATGTGACCCGTGAGATCGACCTTATTGAGGAAGTTGCTCGAATATATGGGTATGACCGTATCGAAACGCGAATGTGTGCTTCTGGAAATTTGGTTACCACTCTACCTCGAGAGGAAAAATTTTTAATAAGAGTAAAAGAGATTTTAAAAGGATTGGGTCTTTATGAGGTAGTAACTAACGATTTGGTCGATCCTGAGATGATGCAAAAAATCTTTCCTGAAAAAAAATCAGTCAAAATTCAAAATCCTTTAAGCCCAGACCTTTCAGTTTTGCGCACCTCTCTTTTTTTCGATCTCCTTTTAGTTGTGAGTCATAACAAGAAAAGAAAAGAAGACCAGGTGAAGATTTTTGAGATTGGGAAGGTGTTTAAAGACAGAGATGAAGGACTTCCAGAGGAGAAATACAAAATAGGAGTTGCTTTATCCGGAGCCCAAGAAGTTTTTTTCCGGAACAAAAAAATGGATTTAGAATTTTTCTACATAAAAGGGATTTTAGAGTCATTTTTTGAGAGCTTATCCATAGATTCCTTTATTCTAATACCTAATACATATCCATCTTTTTCAAAAGGTAGAAGTTTCGATATCAAAATCAAAAAGCAAAAAATAGGGTTTTTGGGTGAAGTTAATGAGAACATTTTAGGGGATTTTGATATTAAGGATAAAGTTTTTCTATGTGAAATAGATTTCGATTCACTTTTAAGCCGCCTTCCAGATAAGAGGTCATATCAGGCTTTGCCAAAGTTTCCTCCAGTGGATCGGGATATAGCCATTGTTGTGAATGATAACATCTTAGCTTTTGATGTTGAAAAATTGATCAAGAAAACTGGAGGAGAGATTTTGGAAAAAGTAACCCTTTTCGACCTTTACAGAGGAGCTCAAATCCCCTTGGGGAAAAAAAGCTTGGCATATTCTTTAAGATATAGGTCAAAAGAAAAGACCTTAACAGATGAGGATGTGAATAAAATTCATTCTGAGATAATAAAGATTTTGAAAAAAGAATTTGGAGCAAATTTGAGGAGTTAAACCCTAAAAAGAGGGGTTTTTATGCAGATGGAAAATTTCAACCAGTTGGAACAGAGAATAATAAAAATAATTGCTCTAATAGACAAACTTAAGCAGGAAAACGAGCAGGTCACTAACTCCTATAATGGACTTGCATCCAAGATTTTCGAATTTGAGAAAAAAAATAAAAGTTTATTGGAGGAAAACGAACAGCTAAAAAAAGCCTTAAAGGATGTCGAAAATAAATTTAAAGAAAAAGAGAAAAAGATTAAAGAAAGGATGGATAGTCTTTTGAGCCGATTAAAAATGGTGGAGGAAATTGGGTAAATTAGGACTTGACAAAGCAAATAATAATTTTTTATTAATAGTATAAACTATATAGTGGGGTTAGAGCAAAACTTTATTTATGGAAGATAAAAAACAGATAGTAAGAGTGAACATTATGGGAGAGGATTATCCTATAAAAGCTGATGCTGATAGAAGCTATATTTTGCAGGTTGCAAAATATGTAGATTCGAAGATGCAAGAGGTTGCAAATAGAATCTCAGTTCACTCTCCTGTCAAAGTGGCAGTTTTGGCAGCAATGAATATTGCAGGTGAGCTTTTTAAAGAAAGATTAGATAAAGACAAAAGATTATCAGATATAGAGGAAAGAGCACAATCACTTTTACAATGGCTCGATAGTAAGATAATAGAAGAAGATTTGCAATAGTTGTAAAAGGGATTTTTTGCTTTTAACCCCATTTTAGCTTTTTGAGACTTATGTCTCAAAAAAGTTCGAAGTGGGGTTTTTGTTTTGGAGGTGGAAAGATGAATAGTATTATGTTAATCGGGATAATTGGGGTGGTAGCTTTTATAGCTTTTTTTGTGGGATGGTTTATTAGCAGGAGAATAGGGGAGTCAAGATTAGCAAGGGCTGAGGAGCTGGCTAAAAAAATCATAGAGGAGGCAGAAAAAGAGGCGGAGATCAAGAAAAAAGAAGCAACTCTTGAGGCAAGGGATGAATGGTTTAAAGCCAAATCAAATTTCGAGAAAGAACTTCACTTTAAAAAAGCTGAGTTTTCCCGACGTGAAAAAAAGCTTTATGAAAGGGAATCCTATCTGGACAGAAAAGTTGATATTCTGAATAAAAAAGAAAGGGATGTCCAGAACAAGGAGAGGATATTATATGCCAGGGATAAAGCGATCAACTTTCAGGAAAAAGAGCTCCAAAGATTGATAGCTGCTCAGAACAAGCAGCTCGAAAGAATAGCTCAGATGAGTCAGGAGGAGGCGAAAAAACTATTGATGCAGAATTTGGAAGCTCAAGCCAGGCAGGATGCTACCCAAATGATTAAGGAGATAAAAGATAAGGCAGAGCAGACCGCGGAAAAGGAAGCCAAAAATATAATTATCTCAGCAATACAGAGGTGCGCAGCTGATTATACAGTTGAATCCACTGTCTCGGTAGTGAATCTTCCAAACGAGGAAATGAAAGGGAGAATAATAGGAAGGGAGGGGAGAAATATAAGGTCTTTAGAGACTGAGACCGGAATAGATGTTATCGTGGATGATACTCCGGAGGCGGTCATTCTTTCTGGATATGATCCTATCAGAAGGGAGATTGCTAAAATGGCTCTCGAAAGGTTAGTTATGGATGGACGTATTCATCCCGCACGTATCGAGGAGGTAGTTGCAAAAGCTAAAAAGGAGATGGAGATTTTAATAAGGGAGATCGGTGAACAGGCTTGCTTTGATGTTGGAATTCACGGTCTTCATCCTGAGTTGATCAAACTTTTAGGGAAACTACACTTCCGCACAAGTTATGGTCAGAATGTCCTGCAACATTCCAAGGAAGTGGCTTTTTTGGCTGGACTGATGGCAGCTGAGCTGAGCTTAGATGCAAACTTAGCAAAAAGGGCTGGGCTTTTACACGACATAGGAAAAACAGTGGATAAGGAGACCGAGGGAACCCATTCCCAGATCGGGTATAATTTAACTTTGAAATATGGGGAGCATCCTTTAGTTTTAAATGCCATTGCTGCCCATCATGAGGATGTGCCCCATGAATCTCCCTATTCGGTATTAGTTCAGGCAGCTGATGCCATATCCGGAGCCAGACCAGGTGCTCGCAGGGAGACTTTAGAGGGGTATATCAAAAGACTGCAGAAATTGGAGGAGCTGGCTGACTCCTTTAAAGGAGTAGCTAAAGCCTATGCCATTCAGGCTGGAAGGGAGGTAAGGATAATAGTAGAACATAACTTAGTAGATGATACAAAAGCATCTGAACTCGCCTCTGAAATTTCCAAGAAGATCGAGGCTGAGCTCGAATACCCTGGTCAGATTAAGGTAACGGTGATTCGGGAGATCCGAGCAGTTGAGTATGCTAAATAGTTTGAGACCAAGGAGAGATTTTGAAGATACTTTTCATAGCTGATATTGTGGGAAGACCTGGAAGATGGGCTTGCTCCCAGCTCCTTCCTGATCTTAAAAGAAGTTTAGATATTGACTTTGTTATCGCCAATGTGGAAAATGCAGCAGGTGGATTCGGGCTGACCAAAGAGATCACCCAAAAGATATTTACTTATGGAGTTGATTGTCAGACCTCTGGAAACCACATCTGGGATAGAAAAGAGATTTTCCCATATCTGGATTGTGAATCACATCTTTTAAGACCTGCTAACTATCCTGAAGGGGCTCCGGGCAGAGGTTGGGGAATTTATCAGACGAAAAAAATGGATAAAGTAGGGGTGTTGAATATTCAGGGAAGGACTTTTATGTGGGAAATAGACTGTCCTTTTAGAACCTCAAAGAAGCTGATCCAGAGCCTAAAGACCGATACAAAAGTGATAATTGTTGATCTCCATGCTGAGGCAACTTCCGAGAAAATGGCTTTGGGATGGTATCTGGATGGAGAGGTCTCTGCTGTTGTTGGTTCTCATACCCATATTCAAACAGCAGATGAGGTGATTTTGCCAAATGGAACAGCCTATATAACTGATGCTGGGATGACCGGTTCTCACGATTCGGTTATAGGAATAAGAAAGGAAGATGCAATCAAAAGATTTTTAACCCAGATCCCTCACAGGTTTAGACTGGGTCTATCGGATATAAAATTTTGTGGTGTTTTAATCGAACTTGATACTCAATCAGGAAAAGCAAAAAAAATTGAAAGATTAAAAATAGATGTGCCACAAGAGGAAACTTGAGGTTAAAAAATAGAAAATGGTAAACAAAAAACGGAAAACAGTAAACAATTTTGAATTTTTCATTTTAAATTTTGAATTAAATGGCTGAGATAATAGACGGAAAAAAAATAGCTTCGGAGATAAAAGAAGAGGTCAAATCTGAGATTGAAAAGCTAAAATCTAAGGGCATAACTGTTGGTTTAGCAGCGGTTTTGGTGGGAGAAGATCCACCATCCCAGGTATATATTGGGATGAAATCGAAAGCATGCCAAAAGGTAGAAATATACTCTGAGGTTTTAAAATTCCCGCAACAGACACCCGAGTCAGAGCTTTTATCTCAAATAGATGTGTTGAATAAAAGACCTGATATTCACGGGATATTAGTTCAGCTACCTTTGCCTTTTCATATAAAAGAGGATAAGATGATACAAAGAATAGACCCTAAAAAGGACGTGGATGGATTTCATCCTTTTAATGTGGGGATGATGGTGGTGGGAAAACCGATTTTTTTACCCTGCACACCTTTTGGTATTCAACAGCTTTTGACAAGAAGTGGTAACGACCCTTCTGGAAAACATGTGGTAATTTTAGGTCGCGGTAACATAGTTGGAAGACCTCTCTCGATTCTCCTTTCACAAAAAGCCCCTGGAGCTAATGCCACTGTTACTCTTTGCCATACCAAAACTGACAATATGAGTGAGTTGACAAAAAAGGCAGATATTTTAGTTGCTGCGATGGGAAAACCAAAATTCGTCACTAAGGATATGGTTAAAAAAGATGCAGTGGTGATCGATGTGGGAGTAAATAGAATAGAGGATCCTCAGTCAAAAAAAGGGTACAGATTGGTAGGAGATGTAGATTTTGAATCGGTCAAAGAGATTGCCAAATCGATCACTCCTGTTCCAGGAGGAGTTGGTCCTATGACAGTGGCAATGCTTCTTTGTAATACTCTAAAAGCGGCTAAGCTTCAGACAAAAATTTCTGTCCTATAAAATAAATCAGAAATAACTTGACTTTTTAAAGGCGGGTCAATATACTGATAATAGATTTTATCAATCTCAGGTCTAAACGATACTGAGAGAATAATAGACTAAAAACCCGAGGCTATATAGACTTCTTCAAAAAAATAAAATTCTAAAAAAGAAAAACTTTAAGTAAGGCTTAAGATTCCATTTCTACCCAGAGCTTTACTTTATCAGAAAAGGAGAGAAGATGAAAGGTAGTAAATTGTATGTTGGAAATTTAAGTTACTCCATTGGAGAAAATGACTTAAGGGATGCATTTTCCGAGTTTGGAAATGTAACCTCTGTTAATATTCTCACTGGGAGAGGATTCGCCTTTGTTGAGATGGAGACTCCAGAAGCAGCCCAAAATGCAATGGAGGCTTTGGATGGGAAGGAGTTAGATGGTCGTAAACTAAGGGTGGATGAGGCAAAACCGCAACAAAAGCAGAAAAGAGGAGGCTTTAGTAAAGGCGGAGATAGAAAGGATTTTGGAAAAGGAAAAAGACGACCCAGGTGGTAAAGATTCTATAAATTTCCAACATTAGCTAAAAGCTTCAAAAGATCTGTTTGATCTTATTGTAACGAAATTAAAGAAAGGAATTTCTGAGAGAGCAGGGCAGGTTGCCCTGCTTTTCTGTTTATCAGGAACCGAAAATAGGTCTCTAATTTTTTGTTCTGTCAGGAGCTACTCCTGACAGGGGGTGTCAGGTCTGAGGACCTGACACAACATAAAGGGAGGGGATAAACCCCTCCCCTACGGGTGGTCAGTGAAAAGAGGCTGGAGATTTGAGAAAGAGAAAAAAGTTCAGTAGACAGTAGTCAGTATACAGTGAACAGTAGACAGAAAACGGGAAACAGAAAAAAAAACCTTAATATAGTGGCGTCAGGAGTTTCCTCCTGATGCTTTTTCTGTCGGGAGGTAACTTTTGACAGCACTTTGTAAGGAGTGCGATCCCGCCTTTGGCGGGACGCATGCAATCCATATGGATTGCACTCCATAAAAGGTCAAGGGTGCCCTCACCCTTGACTAACGAGTGTAGCGTCTATGTTAGTGCGGGAATTGGATTTCCCGCACGGGGGTAAGGTTGGGGAATTCCAATTCCCCAACCAACAAAAAACGTCTGGGATAAACCCAGACGCTACGACTGATCTGGTGGCACAGAATCCTGACGGGTCAGCCTGCCCGGCCAGGGGGGACCCGGCAGGCACGTAATTTGTCAAGTTGCATCGGGGTACCTTACCCCGATGCAAAAGAATAGGAACAGGTTTTCAAACCTGTCCTGGACCCTTAATTTGAGGATTTTGAAAGTAAAGCTGAAGCTTTACACTCCAGAAGAAAATTACATCAAATTTTTTTTGGAGGTTAGATCAATAATACTTCCCGGTATTATTTTGAAAAATCTGCAAAAATCAATTGACAGAAAAGGATTTTTTTGTAAATTAGATAAAAAGTTACTTTTAAAACGTTATGCTTAGCAGAGCTGTCTTGGTTTTGAATCAAAATTATGAGCCCTTATCTGTATGTACAGTTAAAAGGGCTGTGGTTATGCTTTTTTTGGGCAAGGTGGAGCTGGTGGAAAAATACGATGGTTATAGGCTTCATTCGGTCACTTTGGTTGTGCCAGTTCCGAGCGTGGTGAGATTGGGATTTTATGTAAAGTTTCCTCAAAAAAAGATACTTTTAACAAGGAAAAATATTGTCAAACGGGATAGACATACCTGCCAGTATTGCGGAGAAAGCCATACCCAGATGACGGTTGACCATGTTATTCCCAAAATCTATGGAGGAACAGATTCCTGGGAGAATTTAGTCTGCGCCTGCATTGAATGTAATAACATCAAGGGAAATCGAACCCCGGAGCAAGCTGGATTGAAACTATTGAGAAAACCTAAAAAACCCAATCATATCACCTTCATCCGTCAGTTCGTTGGAATAGTGGATGATAAATGGAGGCGGTATCTATTTTTAGATTAAAAAATCTTTGCGGATGCATCTTGAGATTTTACAAAAATTCTAAATTAAAAACAAAGCGAGGTTTTTCCTCGCTTTAATAATAAAAAGTAAAGGAAAAAAATGGCAAAAGATGTTATCCTTTCTGGAATGCAACCCACTGGAAAATTGCATTTAGGGAATTTAGAAGGAGCTTTAAAAAATTGGGTAAGTTTGCAGAACGATTATCAGATGTATTGCTGTATTGTGGACTGGCATTCTTTAACCTCTGATTATGCTCATACAGGTGATTTAAAGGAAAGGATTTTCGAGATGGCTATGGATTATTTAGCTTCAGGCTTGAACCCAGAAAAATGCGCTATTTTTGTTCAATCTCAGATCAAAGAGCATGCTGAATTGCATCTACTTTTTTCAATGCTTGTTCCTGTTCCAAGGTTGGCTCGTGTGCCCTCTTTCAAAGAAAAGAGAAAGGAGCTGGGGCTTGATAGTTATGGTTTTTTAGGCTATCCCGTGCTTCAGGCTGCAGATATATTGATTTACAAAGCTAAATATGTTCCAGTGGGGCAGGACCAACTACCTCATATAGAGCTAACCAGGGAGATTGCAAGGAAATTTAATAGCTTTTATGGAGATGTTTTCCCTGAGCCTGAGGCAAAGCTAACTAAGTTTCCAGTAATTCCAGGAATTGATGGCAGGAAAATGAGCAAGTCCTACAATAACGATATAACCATAGCGGAGTCCCCGGAGGAGACCACCGTAAAGATTATGAAGATGTATACTGACCCCAAAAAGATATATAAGGGCGATCCTGGTCATCCAGAGGAATGCCCGGTCTATCTTTTACACCAGATCTATACTCTCGATTATGAAAAGATTTATCCTGTCTGTCATTCAGGTGAATTAGGATGTGTGGAGTGCAAGAAGATTTTAGCCAAGAATTTGAACAAAGCTTTAGAACTAATAAGGGCTAAAAGAAAAGAGCTGGAGGAGAATCCAGAAATCGTAAAGTCTGCCTTAGAATCTGGAGCAAAAAAGGCTCAGAAGAAAGCCAAAGAGACAATGAAAGATGTTAGAAAAGCTATAGGGCTTTGCGGAGCATCTTGACGATTTTAAGATGGAGAAAGAATACGATTTTAAAACAAACGAAAAGCTTAAAGAATATCCGGTAAGACTTCCCTGTTTTGAAGGTCCTTTGGACCTTTTATTCTATCTTATCAAGAAAAACCAGATCGAGATTTACGATATTCCGATCTCTTTGGTTGCCCAGCAATATTTAGAATATCTTGAATTGATGAGGGTTTTGGACCTGGAGATAGCTGGTGAGTTTTTGGTCTTGGCTGCAACACTTTTAAGGATAAAGGCTAAAATGCTTTTGCCTCCCACAGAAGATGAAGAAGAGACAGAGGAAGACCCTTGTGCGGAATTGGTTGAGGCTTTGTTCGATTATCAAAAATACAAAAAGACAGCAGATTTTCTCAGAGAAAAAGAAACTGAGGAGTTTTCGTTTTACCCTCGCTCTTTTCCCCCCTATCTCGAGGGTTCAGAAGAGATGGAGGACAAATCCAAAAAGGTAAGTTTATATGATCTTTTGGAGGCATTCAAAAAAGTTTTAGCCAAAGCCACAGAAGAGCCAACACATATTATTACAGTGCTTAAGATAACAATAGAACAAAGGATTAACTATATTTTATCCTTTTTGGATAATAAAAAAAAGGTAAGTTTTACAGATCTTTTTATGGACAATCCAAAAAGATTGGTTATGATCGTTACCTTCATAGCTATTTTGGAATTGATAAGGTTAAATAAGATAAAAGTTCTTCAGAGAAAAAAATTCTCTGAGATATGGGTTTATGCGAAGCATTCTTCGAATAAGAAAGATAAGCCTTAAAATTGGAGGGGAAGATTGAATAATTATCATGGTATGGTTGAAGCGGTCCTTTTTGCTTCGGGTTCACCTTTGAGTTTGGGGAAAATAAGTTCGGTTTTAAAAGAGCTAAATCCTTCTCAGATAAAAAATATAATCGAGGATTTGAATCAAAAATACAGAAGGGAAAATCACAGCTTTACAATAAGAAAGATAGCCTCAGGTTATCAGATGTTCACGTTGCCAGAGTATGCTGAATTGATCAGCAAAATCCTTGTAGATCGAGGATTTTATCGTCTTTCAGTTCAAGCCTTGGAGACCTCAGCCATAATCGCTTACCATCAGCCGGTAACCAAAGCTAAAATCGAAAAAATAAGGGGAGTGAACTCAGAGGGCGTTTTGACTACCCTTTTAGAAAGGGATTTGATCTGCGTGGAGGGAAGAGGGGAGTCAGTTGGAAGACCCTTTCTTTACGGAACCACAAAGAAATTCTTGAGCTATTTTGGTCTTTCCTCTCTGGAACAACTGCCCAAAATCGAAGAGCTCGAAGCTTTCTTAAAAGGAAAAGAAGATTTAAAATCTCCAAAAGAGGAAATTCCTGTTGTGGAAAAAAAGATTTCTGAAATAGGTGATAGTGTAGGATAGCAAGTATTTTTTAACTTCACCTAATTTTGCCAAAAAGAATAAAAGAGAAATCAAACTTAGTTAAAAAAGCAGAAATAAATCCAAAATATAGGCTCAATAAAATTTAGGTCGAAAAAGAACAGGAATTAAAAATTGATTGCGAAAATAAGGATTTCAAGAAAAATTTCGTAAAAAAAGTTATTTTAAAAAAAACTTCAAGTCAATTCTGATAGAATGAGAAGGATTATAGCCATAGATGGTCCAGCAGGTTCAGGCAAGAGCACCACAGCTAAATTAGTTGCCGAAAAATTGAAATTTCTATATCTTGATACCGGAGCTATGTATCGAGCTATCACATTGAGGGCTTTAGAAAAGGGGATTGATGTAAGAAGCGAACAGAGGCTAAAAAGATTAGCCCAGGATTCCAAAATTGAGTTCAAGCACGAAAACTCACAAACTAAAATCCTACTCGATGGAGAAGATGTGACCTTAAAAATAAGGGGCCCAGAAATAGACAGAAAAGTATCTTTTGTGTCAAAACACAAAAAATTAAGAGAGGCTTTAGTTGAATTACAAAAAGAGATCGGAAAGGAGAATAATTTAGTAGCTGAGGGAAGGGATACCACAACAGTTGTTTTTCCTCAGGCACTTGTTAAAATCTATATGGATTGTGACCTCAAAAAGAGGGCTAAACGTAGACTTATGGAATTCAAACAAAGGGGTATTTGTTCCACTTCAGAAGAGCAGGTAAAGGAGTTAGAAAGAAGAGATAAAATCGATTCTAAAAGAAAGACAAGTCCCCTTTTAAAAGATAAAGATGCTTTCCTTATCGATACAACTAATTTGACCATCGACCAGCAAGTTCAAAAAGTGCTTGAAATTTATAAAAAAAGATTAAAGAACTATGAAACCTCATTATAGGATAGTCCGGCTTTTGAGTAATTTCCTGTTCCATTCAATCTGGAGAGTTAGAAGAGCGGGCGAGCATAATATTCCTGACTCGGGTGGAGTTATAATCGCCTCCAACCATAAAGCCTTTTTTGACCCACCCCTTCTAAGCGTAGCTTCTAAGAGGGAGCTTTATTTTTTAGCAAAAAAAGAGCTTTTCAAAATTAAAGTTTTGGGATGGCTCATTAAGAGGTTAAATGCAATACCTATCTCACGTGGAACCTTTGATCGGGAAGGGATTAAAAGGGCAGTGGATATTTTAAAAAAGGGTAAGGCTTTAGTTTTGTTTCCAGAGGGAAAAAGGATAAGAAATGGAACTTTTGGTGAGCCTAAATTGGGTGTGGGAAAGATTGCGCTCGAGGCAAAAGTCCCCATTGTCCCTGCATATATCTTCGGTTCTAATTTTTTTTTCAGATCAATTTTAAAGAATGAAAGGGTCTGTGTGAGCTTTGGTCCTCCAATACACCCGGAATGGCTCAAAAAGATACCCAAGGACAAAAATGGTTATAAAATGGTGGTGCAGGAGATAATGGAAAGAATAAAGAGTTTAGCTTTTAAGACAAAACTCAACTAATTTTTTCGTATAACTTTTTAATGGTAAGAATTTCTGTTGTAAAAAATGCTGGCTTTTGTTTTGGTGTTAGAAGGGCTATAAGACTCGCTTTTTTTGCAGTCAAAAAGAACAGAAAAAAAGTTTTCACTTTAGGACCTTTGATCCATAATCCACAGATGGTGGATGATCTTAAAAAAAAGGGTGTGTATGTTGTGGATGATTTATCTGAAATTGATCAAGGTTGTCTTATTATTCGTTCCCACGGAGTTCATCCAAAAATATTGAAAGCTGCGAAGAAAAAGAAGTTGAAGATTATCGATGCCACCTGTCCCTTTGTAAAAAAAGCCCAAAACAACGCAAAGCTTTTGTGTGACCAGGGCTATCAGGTGGTTGTGGTGGGTGAGGCGGATCATCCAGAGGTTAAAAGCATAGTTGGATACACAAAAGATAAAGCTTTAGTAATCAACCATACAAAAAATGGTCTGAATTTAAACAAATTTAAAAAAATAGGTGTGGTTGCACAAACTACTTTAAACATTGATTTGTTTAAACAGGTGATTGATAAGCTAATCGAGAGCGCTAAGGAGATAAAAATCTACAATACGATATGTAATGCCACCAGCTTGATGCAGGGAAAAACTTCAAAAATGGCTCAAAGAGTTGACTTGATGATTGTCGTGGGAGGTTATAACTCAGCCAATACTAACAGGCTAGCAAAGCTTTGCAAAAGAATCGGAACTAAAACTTACCATGTGGAGACTTCAAAAAAGCTTGAAAAAAGTTGGTTTAAAAACGTTAAAAATGTTGGAGTAACCGCAGGGACATCCACCCCTCCTTGGATTATTCAGGATGTGGTGAAAAAGATTAAAACCTTTGTTTAGCAAATATGTCCAATTAGGGCAAATTCGATATAAAGGAGGAATGGTTTAATGCCAGAGAAGAAAAAAGAAAAAAAAGTAAGAACAGAAGGAGGTGAGAAGAAAAGAAGGGCTTCTGGTAGCTCCCGAGTTAAAAGAAAAGAACAGACCCCAAAAAAAGTAGCTTCACCAAAGAAGAAAACAGAAAAACCCACAGAAACAAGAAAGGCTGAACCAAAAAAAGAGCCTAAAAAGACTTTTGTGCCTGTTCCTAAGATGAGTTTAGCTGAACTCGAACAGAAAGAATATACCCAAGAGGAGTATCAACAACTTCTCCAGATGTATGAGAAGACCATGCCTAAGATGAAGGAAGGAGAGCTGGTTAAAGGGAAGGTGATGGGGATAACCAAAGAAGATGTGGTTATTGATGTTGGCTTCAAATCAGAGGGAATAATACCGATCTATCAGTTTCCAGAACCTCTCAACATCAAAGTAGGTGATGAGATCGATGTTTATCTTGAGGCGATCGAGGATCAGAATGGTCAATTGGTTTTGTCCAAACAGAAGGCAGATTTTATGATGGTCTGGGATAAGATCAAGGATGCTTATGGGAAGGAAGCTTTAGTGGAGGGGCTTTTGGAGAAAAGGATTAAAGGAGGGATGGTGGTTAATTTGATGGGCGTGGATGCTTTTCTACCCGGTTCGCAGATCGCTTTGCGCCAGGTTCCTGATTTTAATGCTTTAGTTGGGAAGAAGATGATGCTGAAGATAATCAAGCTGAACAAACCCAGAAGAAATATCGTTGTCTCAAGAAGGGTTGTTTTGGAGGAGGAAAGGGAAGCTCAAAGAGCTAAACTTTTAACTGAGATAAAGCCTGGTCAAGTAAAAGAGGGAATTGTGAAAAACATTACTGATTTTGGAGTGTTCATTGATTTGGGTGGTGTGGATGGTCTTTTGCATATCACCGATATGTCTTGGGGAAGGATCTCCCATCCCTCGGAGATGGTTGCGCTCGGCGATGAGATAAAGGTGAAGATTCTGGATTTCGACAAAAATGTTGGCAGAGTCTCCTTAGGACTAAAACAACTGACCCCTTATCCTTGGGAGAACGTTGAACTGAGATATCCGATTGGTAAGAAGGTCAGGGGAAAAGTTGTTTCCATAACTGATTACGGTGCTTTTGTGGAGCTGGAAAAAGGGATTGAGGGTTTGATCCATATATCTGAGATGTCCTGGACAAAACATATCAGACATCCATCTAAGGTGGTCGCTATCGGGGATATGGTGGATGCAGTCGTTTTATCGGTGGACAAACAGAACGAGAAGATATCTTTGGGTTTAAAGCAGATCGAGCCTGACCCCTGGGAGAACATCGAGAAAAAATATCCTTTGGGCTCAAAAATTATTGGAAAGGTGAGGAACATCACCGCCTTCGGGGTCTTTGTCGAATTAGAGGAAGGAATAGATGGATTGATTCATATCTCAGATCTTTCTTGGACCAAAAGGATTCAGCACCCGGCGGAGGTGGTTAGAAGGGGAGATAAAATTGAGGCAGCTGTTCTTAATATCGATAAGGAGAATCGTAGAATATCTTTAGGTCATAAACAGGTTAAATCGGATCCCTGGCCCTATTATTCTAAAAAATATGCTGAAAGTCGCGAGGTTACTGGACAGATCACAAAGCTTTCAGATAGGGGTGTGGTAGTTAAATTGGAGGATGATCTGGAGGGATTTGTCCTGACTAACCAGTTGGGCAAAGAGGATATAACCAAACCAATTGAAGCTTTCTCAGAAGGAGATGTGCTTCCTATGAGGGTTATAGATTTTGACCGAATAGGAAAAAGGATTGTCCTCTCTGTTACTGAGTATTATAAGGGGAGGGAAAAGGCTGAGCTGGAGGCGTTCTTAGCTAAACATCCGACCAGAACTCTGAAAGTGGAGGAGGTGGTGGAGGAAGTTCCTAAAATAGATTTCGAGAAAAAAGAAAAAGAGACTCAACCTGAAACAAAGCCGGAAAAAGAAGAGAAAACAAAACCACCTACAGCTGAAGGGAAAAAACCCGAAGCTAAACCACCTGAAGAACCTGATAAGAAAGCTGAGTAAAAGTAAAAAAGATATACCTTTTTAAAGCGATAATCCTTTGAGATTATCGCTTTTTTTGTTTACAAATTTTAGCCTGTGGTTTATATTAAAACTTAAGAAGAATTTTATGTGCTGTCGGGAGTTTCCTGGGGACAGCTATCCGAAGGATTCATAGAATAGGTGTCAGGAGGTAACTCCTGACACCACCTGTTGAAGGGTTATCGCTTTTCTATTTACAAATTTTTTAAACGGCTTTATATTAATTCTAAAGAAAGAATTTTGCCTTTAAAATGAAAGCAAAGGCTAAAAAGAAGGTTGCTCTTTTCACAGTTGGTTGTAAGCTCAATCAGTATGAGACCCAGGCTATGGGTGAACTTCTGGAGAGAGATGGATTTGAAAGGGTGGATTTTAAAAAACCCGCGGATTTATACATTATAAACACCTGCACTGTTACTGGGCAAAGCGATTATAGCTCAAGGCAGGCGATCTATCGAGCAAAAAGATGGTCCCCTTTTGCGAAAATAATAGTCACAGGGTGTTATGCTGAGCTGAAATTAGATTTCTTAAAAAATCTGCCCGGGGTGAGTAAAGTTTTTGGAAATGAGGGAAAAAAGAAAATCTCCCAAATTGCTTTAAGCCTTTTTGATTCTAAAAGATTGGATTTTGAAGAGGTTAAGGAGGAGTTGAAAGTTAAAGGTCATTTTAATCATACAAGAGCTCTGGTAAAGATTCAGGATGGATGCAACCAGAGTTGCTCTTATTGCGTTGTTCCTTTGGTTAGAGGAAAGGAAAGATCAAGGAATTCTAAACAGATTATAGAGGAGATAGAAAATCTGGTTTCAAATGGATTTAAAGAGGTGGTCTTAACAGGTGTGCATGTTGGAAGATATGATTTCTGTGGAGAAGATATAGTAACTTTAACTAAAAAGATTTTAAATTACACCTCTATCGAAAGAATAAGATATAGTTCTATCGAGCCTGATGAGTTTCCTTTTTATTTAATTGACCTTATCGCAAAAGAAAAAAGAATCTGCAAGCATCTTCACGTTCCTTTACAATCTGGAGATGATGAAATTTTGAAGTTGATGAACAGGTCTTACAACACAGAATATTATAAAGGTCTTTTATCGAAAATAGTTGAAGCTTTTCCTTTTGTCACAATTGGTGCTGATGTGATAGTTGGTTTTCCGGGTGAAACTGAAAGGCATTTTGAAAACACCTACAAGTTTATACAGTCTCTTCCTCTGCCATATCTACATGTTTTCAGCTATTCTGATAGGGAGGGGACCAAAGCATCTTTTTTAAAAGATAAAGTTGATCCAAAGACTATCAAGAAAAGAAGCGAGATTTTGCACGAGCTTGCAAGAGAAAAATGGGAGAAATTCTTAGACTCTTTTATCGGAAAAAAATTAGAGGTTTTGATTGAGAAAAGAAGAGACAGGAAGACTAAAAAATTAATCGGTCTTTCTGATAATTATATCAGGATTTTGGTGCAGGGTGAGGATGAGTTGTTCAATCAGATTGTTGAAGTTTTTGTTAAAAAGAGGGAGTGGAGATTTTTGATTGGAGAGGTCAAAGAACAGTGAACAGTAAACGGAATTGAGATAGAGATTTGAGAGTTGAGAAAGAGAAAAAAAGCTGTAGGCAGAAAATGGATGACGGATGACGAATAACGGATGACGAATGACGGATGACGGATGACGGATGACGAGACACGGGTAACGAGGAACGAGAAACGAGTAACGGAGAGAAAATGATTACTTATTTTTACGTCAAACCAGAAAATGTAGGAAAAGATGGTTTGAAAATCTCTGGGAATGAGGCGAAGCATATTATATCTGTTTGTAGATATAGGGAGGGTGATGAAATTTTTGTTGTGGATGGAGAGGGTAAAAAGTATAAGGTTAAGATTAGCTCTATTGGTAAAAATAAAGTTGAGGCTAAAATTCTATCGAGGACAAAAGATGAAAATGAGCCGGATTTATTTTTGACCTTGGCTCAATCGATTGGAAAGGGTCTTAAGATGGACTGGGTGGTGGAGAAGGGGACTGAGATCGGGGTTAGCTCTTTTATTCCTCTTTTAACCCAAAGAACTGCGGTTAAAATTGAAACCGAGAAAAAAGAGAGGATAAAAATAGATAGGTGGAGAAGGAAAGCCTTATCTTCTATGAAGCAGTCTCTTAGATGCAGGCTGCCTGTTGTTAATAAGATAATTACTTTAGATGAGCTTCTTTCATGTATAAAAGAGTTCGATTTGTCTTTGTTCGGGAGTCTGGAAAAGGCCTGCCCGTCCGGGGGGCCAAAAAAGCTAAAAAGTTTGGCTGAGCTTAAAAAACCGAATAAAAAAATTCTTTTAATTGTTGGACCTGAGGCTGGGCTTACTGATGGTGAATTGAAAAAGCTTTCAGATGCCGGGGCTATTCCTGTTGATTTAGGCAAAAGAAGGCTCAGGACCGAGACAGCGGGGATTGTTTTTTGTGCGCTGGTTTTGGGGGAGGTGGAGGGGTAGATATTCGTTATTGGAGAAACATAAAGACAATCTGGTTTTGGAATTGATGTTTTCCAAGCATTAAGAAAAATCTCTAATAATTAAGGATTAATATCTCTCTTGCTTTATACCGCTTTCCGTCGGATCGTATCCAACGCGTAACCTTTCGCTGTACGACTCGAAAGCTATTATAAAGTGAACGAATGAATTTTGTATCAGCATTTGATACAAGCACCCTGCAGCCTTTTTTGCTTAAACGAATTGCCATTTCTGCTAAAGCCTCATGATCGGATATACCAAAGCGTTCCTGCGTATAGTGGGTAAAGTATGCTGTTTGGTTCAGAGGGGGATACGGCGGATCCAGATAAACGAAATCGTTTGTCCCTACCTCTTCTAATATTTGTCGAAAGTCGCCAACTTTAAGGTCGGCGCACTTTAATGCGACAGATGCAGCTTTCAAGTCTTTACTTGATGGTAAGGTCGGTGGTTCTTTGTAACCGTAAGGTACGTTGAATTCTCCTTTTTCATTTACGCGCCATATGCCGTTGAAGCAGGTCTTGTTTAAATAGATGAACATAACCGACTTCGCAATCGAATCATTGGCTCTGTTGTACTTAGTCCTAATTTCATAATAGTAATCCTTTGAAGTAAGTCTAGCGTGTCTACGCAGGTAATTAGCGATTAGATCTGGGTGTTCGCGCACGGCCTTGAAACATGCTATTAGATCGTGGTTGAGATCTGCAAGAACAGCTCGATACGGTTGTAAAGCAAAGAATAGACTTCCTGCTCCCAAGAACGGCTCCCAATAAGTAACCTTTTCCAAATCTTGTGGAACTACGCCAAGTATAAAGTCTACTAACCGAGTCTTCCCGCCAGCCCAGCGAAGGAAAGGTTTTAGAACAGACTTATTTTTATTTTCAATTACCATGAACGTAACATTAATTAAGTTTCATTCGGCCTCGCGTAAAGCAAAGTAAGCACTTGCCCACCGCACAATTGATACCAGATAAGTTGTTAATGAGCTGTACTCTATCCTGTAAAAATCGATCAAATACTTGCCTAAGGATGTTACAATGTTTCGCAATATGCCAGCTTGTAGCTGCAAGAAGAATTATGCGGCTGCAAGCTCTTGCCATATATGCTAAATCTGGATCATCGCCGGTGACCAAGCTAGGGAGAGATCGCACCTTATTTACACCTATTCGTGCTAGATCAGGACGGGAATGATCAGCTGATGCTATCTCCCTGAATCCAGTCTCCAGAATGTAATTGTATGCATTCCTTCTTCTGACTTCCTCAATTAGCTCGTCATTTCTCAAGCTGAGTAGGTCTTGAAAACTGTAGCGGAATAGATCGAAATTCCGATAAGCTAAACCGAAATCTAAGCAAGTCTGTTTGTGATAATTTCTCCAATGATTGAAAAGAATGCAGCGAGGCTGGGTAGTACTCGACATACAGAGAAAGAAACCACGAGGTAATTTATTTAAATCATGTGTTGAGATTCTAGCCTTTCCCTGAAGACGGATTAAACCAGACATGGCAAAAAAGCTACTATAGTATGTTGTGATGGTAGCCCAAGAAGAGAATCCTGAACGATGTAAGGTGAGTTGAGCACAGAAATTGCTTAGCGCACGGTTAAGAAAAGCTTGGGATTCAAGAAATAGAAGATATGGTATTTCGACAGAATTTAGTTCTATATGGAAATTGTCATCGCTATCTATCGGCATCGCCTTCTTTAAACCTGTACAATTTATAACATATTCTCGAATAGAGGTAAACTGAGAAAGTTGTGCATTTCTGAACCATTCAGATATTATAGTGAATGGCTCAGATCTATGAAGATATCGATTGCGATCAAAAATGTGTTTTATTTTTGTGGGCATTCCAAAAGTGCTTAGTTTTGTTTTTCTAACCCTAAACTTTCTTTTAGGAGTTCGTAGAATGCGATGGCACCACCGATACCGTAAAGTCTGTAGGTTTCCACATCCATTGGGAGATCACTGATGGGCTCAATTCTCATTCGAAACTCTTTATATGTTGGCTTTTTTCTATCATCCTCGATCAATGTAACCAAATCTGGTAGCAACCTAAAGAATGCGTCGATACCTACAGTTTTGCTTACAATAGATTCAGGTTTTCCCCAGTGAGATAAAAAGGTATCACGCACAGCTTTAAAATAGTCGCACAAAAGCGCTAATTGACGATTGAAAGACGAATATTCTTCTCTTTTAAAAAAACCACCCCTCTTTAAATGGCGTTTTAGGTAAGTGATCAGTGAGGCTTGAGAAATAAAACCCTCGCGCTGTTTGCCAGTCATTTGAATATTTTGGTAGAACGGTGATTCTTCTTCTCGATCCAAGCTTTTTACCAGTGCATGCGCACGTTCTTCCTCATATTCAGCTGTCGATGTGTCGAGATCCAACAGATCGTAAACTAAAGAACGATTAACCGGCTTCTGCTTTCCATTTATCGTTCTAAATATATGAGCTTTCAAACTAATCGGCACATTGATAAAGGCAACAATTAGCAATTCTATATCTTTGCCCTTTGCGTGGTCAAAACCGTATAACCTGTGTTGACCGTCCAGGATAAGAGCTTGGCTTGGTTTTCGAGGTATATGAATAGTGCCTATTCCCGTACCATTTGCAGATTTGAATTTCGCTGTCTTTTCCAAGGCAATAATAATGCTGTTAGGGAACACCGCGATTTTTCTTTGAATATATCTACCAATCGTTCTGCATCTTGCGTTGCTCAGGTTACGTTCAATACCTTCCTGCGGATTGTCCTTTGTGCGCTCAGACACATAAGCAATCTCTCGCAGTTCTGAGGCAGATAGGGAGAACGCGTAGAAAGGCTCAGGCACATTTTGTGTGATTGCTATTGCGGGTCGAACGATCCAATTTTTGTCTTTGCTTTTCATATCACTTCCTTTCCTATTCTTGCTTTCTATATAAAAATGCGTGTGCTCTGCTTCATTCCGCCCGGTTAGTAATTAGGCATTAAGGCTAAAAACTCTGGTGCAACTGGCAACCTGATTTCACCTATAGCTCCTCTTCGCCACATATTCGAGCAGGCCACATGCGGTCTCCTTGGCATCGATTCAGATTAAGTTATTTTATGTCATTTCCAAGAAAAGTCAAGCCCTTTTTACCCTTAAGCAAAAATTTCTTCAATAAATCGACACTTGAAAAATGCCAACTCTATTTGGCTAAAGGGAATTCTCCCGCCTGTGGCGGGATCTTGAGACTATTACCGAAGCACCATAAGGCGGATATGCCGTAGACGGCAACACGTTATTGGCCAAAGAAATCGAGTGAACATCTTCAACGCTTTCTCTTATTGATCTCCTACAAAGTATCTCATGATTGGTCGAGTCTCTGACCTCCGGAGCACTTCCACAAATCCCGCCTTGCGGAATGCGGACGCCACACCAGTCCAGACAAAGGCAGCAGGCATGCTGGTTTTCTTAGGTTCAACAGGATATCCTTCAATAATCCTTGCGCCATGCTCTTTGGCGTATTCTGCGGCGGCTTTTAGCAACTTCACCGTGACCCCCTTGCGTCTGAACGATTTTGCAACAAAAAAACAAACCACAGACCAAACTGGTTCATCGTCGATTCTTTTCAGTGTCCGAGATCGTTCCAAAACCGGATACGTTTCTCTCGGAGCTACCGAACACCAAGCGATGGGCTGACCATTAACATAGGCTAAAATACCCGGAATTTCACCTGAATCAACTATTTTCTTCAAGGCCTTCTTGTTCTTTTGACCTTTTTGTTTCTCGAATTGGGATCGCTTCAATCTCCACCACATGCACCAGCAGCCGCCACAAGCCCCGCGTTCCCCAAACAACTTTTCGAGATCGCACCACCGTTCAGCAGTTAGTGGATGAAATTCAAAATCTGGTAGCGTTTTTGTTTTAGGAGGCATCTCTTTTCTCCTTCCGATTTCACATAACTTTTGTGTGTTTGCGAAGAGTCTTTCGATGCATCGGGATTAGGAAATGCCGACTCCATTTGGCTAAAGGGAATTCTCCCGCCTGTGGCGGGATCTTGAGACTATTCGCGAAACATCAAAAAAAAGCTTCTCCTTTGATTTTCTTTTAATCACCCCAAAACAAATAAACCTTTCAATTTTTTCCTGAAAAAGATAAGCCATAAAAAGAAGGGTAAGGAAATGCTGAAAAGATAAAAGATGGGGACTAAGGTGTGATTAAGTTGTGGTTTAAACCTGATTGAATAGAATATCTCAGTGGACATGACATGCCAGATAAATAGTATCAAAACCCCCCAGCCAAGCTTTTTTAGCCTCTCTTCTAAATTTAGCCCCCTGGTTATAATCATAAGAGAGGCAAAAGGTATGAAATTACTGAAGAGCAGAATTGATAACTCTGGTATTTTGAAATCCATCCCTAAAAATTCGACAAAATTTTTGAAAACCAGAAGGTAAAAACTCTGGATTTTCCAGAACCAGAATATAAATAGAACTAAGGAGGCTCCTACAAATTTAAGTATAAACAGGAGAAGTTTTTCTCTCATATTTAACAATTTTCTGGATCCACCAGACCCAGACAGATAAAATAATTAAAATCATGGTTATCTGCCAGAAGTAAAGATGCAAAAATTCAAAGCTTTTTGGATAATAGTTAGCAATTGCAGAGATAAAGACCATTCTTACAATATTTATTCCGTAAAGCAGGGGAAATCCATATAAAGCGCCTAAAAGTTTCTTTTTATAATTTGCTGGATAAGCAATCATCGCAGCTAAAAATATCAAAATTTCGAAAAGCCCGGTGCATTCAGCAATGACCTCAATGGAGAGGTTGTCCATACTTATAACTCTTGAGCTTAAATGAGCACCTATCCCTAAAAGATTTAAAATGGAAGCTGTTAAAAAAGCAGTCCACTCTTCAAGTTTGGTCAAAGGTTTATCGAGATATCTGTCCAATGAAAAATAGATAAAGGTGATAGCTATTAGAAGGATAAAAAATAAAAGGCAGAATTTTATTATCGGATTTAGACCCTCTGCTTTTTTTTTATCCTTCTTAGTCTTTCTTTTTTTCTTCATTAAGTTCGAAGTTTTTCTGTTAGGTCAAAGTCCCCTTACTCTGACCTTCCTTTTGACTTTCGGGGTAGGGTACCCCGAAAGAACAGGATTTTTTCTTCCTTTATTTATAATAAAAAATCTGGGTTTAAAGTCAAGTATTATTTAGTTTCTAAAGAAAACAAAATAGATTTTTTCCTACAGCACTATAAAGCCCCCTTTGGATTTTATTCCAAAGGGGGCTTTTCAGTATCCAGTCGTTTATCTATCTAAGCTCAACTTACAGTTACTTTCTCACAGCTACCTTCTTCCTTTTCATCATTATCAGAATTCCAGCTCCGACTATCAGAAGGATAAGGATCAAAAGACCCCATTGTGAAAGAATGGGGATAGGTCTCGCTTCGACCGTTATCTGGACGTCGCAAAGGGCTTCGAAGCCGTGGTTGTCGGATATGGTAAAGTTCACAGTATGGACCCCAACTTGAGCAGAGCTCGGAGTCCAGTCGAAGGAGGAGGACTGCGGTGAAGGTCCAGTGAGGGGTAAGTCTGGAGTCATCGTTGCGCCTGAAGGTATACCACTTCCGGTAATTGTCACGGGATCTCCATCTGGATCAGAGCCGGTGACTACAAAGGTGACATTATCGCCATCGTAGATGGTGAAAGGTCCAGGAGGATTGATATCGCACAAAGGAGGATCGTTCGGGTAAACAGTTATCTGGGCGGTACAGGTGTCTGTCAACTGCCCGGCGTCTGTCACTGTAAACGTTACGGTGTATATGCCTGCATCACCTGGTCCGGTAGCCCAGTTGAAGGTCGATGCCAGTGGTGAAGGACCGGACACGGGCAATGGCGGGGCCATCACAGCACCCGGAGGTATACCAGTTCCGGTGATGGTCACTATATCCCCAGCATCAGGATCAGTGACAGTGATGGTAAAGGAGAGAACATCACCTTCGGAGATGTTGAAAGGTCCTGGAGGAGCGATGTTGCAGAAAGGAGGGTCGTTCGGGAATAAGACATTGATGGTGTAGTCCTCAACCTCACCCCAGGATGTAGCACCGCATGGGTCAGGAGTGCCACCATACTGAACACGAACTCTCATCCGGGTATTGCCTAAGACAGCTCCTGTCGGAGGAGTAATAGTTCCTAGATAAGGACCGTACCCACTACCAGGACTCAGGGTGATTTGTTCACCTGCATCATAGAAATCCAAGTCCTGATTCCAGTCAACCCATAGACCGCCTACATCAGAAGAGTAGGAATTACCGATGGTTATGGTTATTGGATATCCGGTGCCTATGACCATATCGGTGGATATGCCGGTATAGTCCGCATAATTATCGCAACCAGAGCTGTTGTCGATGGTTCCGACTTGCACTCTCTCGATGTATTCATCGCAGCCACCGCTTGCGTCGCAATAATGAGGCACCCACTCGGTCACCGAGACTTCAAATCCGAAGTTCATCGGGTTACCGCTTACGTCCTCCACGTAAACCGGGAACCAGTACTCATTTCCTTTGCCACCTGGGAGGTTCTCCCACCATATCTGCGGGTTGTCGTCCCCACTGGTGCAAGTTATCCACTCATAACCTGTGCGAAGAATATAGTTGGGACAATCTGGCGGACACTCGTCATACAGGACCACGCCAACCAACCATATCTCGCCGTCGGTAGGACAGAAGTCGATGTGCACGTCGTTGTTGGCGTAAGGTAGTTCAAACTTGTACCAGACCGCGTTCCAGTCCAATAGGCCCGGGCAATCGATTGTCGCTGCAATGTTCGTTCCATATACAGTTGTCGGGAAGGTGCTGATCACTGGGGCATCCTCGCACTCGTCGTTGTCCGGTGCAGCGGGAGACTCAACAATTATCAGGTCGAAACTGGTTATACAATCCGGGCTGGGCCAGCTATCGATCATAATGTAGTAGGTGCCAGGTGCTAAGGCAACGCTGGTCATTCCATGAGGCGAAGCGCCAGAATTAGTGGAAAATGCCATACAGGGGTCATCTGGGGGGCATGCGTCGTCTATAGCGATTCCGGTCCAGGCGTCACTTCCCGGGTCCAGGGTGATGTCCACAACGACAGCGGAGGTAACGGTCAACTCGTAGATGATATCCTCACCGCCATCATAGAAGCCAAGGCAAGTTTCTTCGTAATCATCAACCCTGCCGCAGGTGGTCTGGCTCAAATCCTTGTAAAGTGTGTCTCCCGGTCCCTTATTCAGGGTGACCGGTATGGGGTTAGTACAATCATCGCCTACACCAACTATGGGGCAGGGGGTAGTGCAGTCGAGACCGTAAGTCCAGGTGCCGGCGAGTCCGGTGCATTCCTCCTCGGTGACGTCAGCACAGGTGGGGGACATAGGGTCACCATAACAACAGCGACCTACTGGAGGTGTGTCAACCGAAATAGCATCGAGGCTGGCCTGAGCTCCGTCATACCCATAGTATCTCCATGCCAGCTTAACATCGGTCTCGGTGAGGTAGGCGGCAAGGTCGACATCGACTCTATACCATGTCCAATCGGTAAAGACTCCTACATCATCTTCGCACCATAGCTTGGTGTTGAAGTTAGCACCTCCATCAGTGGATATCCAGAGCTCCAGCTCGTAGTTGTCCATGGTCACAGCCCAGTAATAGCTCCCCATCCAGTAGAAATAGACGTACCAGCTCGAACCCTTGGTGCTGAGGTCCATGGATGGACTGATCAACCATTCGTCTTGTGTGCCGGTGTAGTCTTCGTCATAGAAGCACGAGGCATTGTAAGAGCCCTCGTAGGGGCTGTAGCTGTCAATTTCCCAGGTATACGGGTTGTTTACAACCACACTCCATCCTGTGGGAGGAACAGCACCTCCTTCGAAACCTTCAGTTAACAGCGGGCTGGCACTTGTGATGAGCGTGTAGCCCTGTGGGCCACGTTGTGGAGCCACTTTTGACACCTCCCAGTCGGTAGTAGTTAACCTGACAGATGTCCCCAAATCTTCGTATTTAGATGGTGGCTTGGTGCGGTCTTGACCTATAAGTAGAGCGCTAAGAGCGAAAACGAAAATAAGTACTAATAAAACTGCTAAATTTGTTCTAATTTTTTTCACATTTACTCTCCTGCATCTTTAGAAGGTTAACGATAAATACTTTAATAGGGATTAAAGTATAACCTTTCGAAAAATGATATTATTTTTCTACTGATTAGTGTAGTTGTTCGGAGCTACTTAACTTTGTGCCAATAAAATTATAATATAAAAACGTTTTTTTGTCAAGTCTTTTTTTCAAAAAATTATATATTTTTTGAAGGTTTTTAGAGATTTCTCGGATATAACTCACGGGACTTAACCCATAATATGTTATAAGTAAACAAGTTACGAAGAAAAAATACCAAAATTTTGCTATAAGATACAAAGCGTCTTTCTGCTTCGGATTTTTTTTAATTTTTCTTTTTTCTTTTAATTTTTGATGAAAATAATGGTTCAAAGCCAAATATTATTAAATTTCTCAAATAGTGAATTGTGGCGAATTTCCCTGGAGTATAAAGCTTTAGCTTTATAATAATCCAAGCAAATTAAGAAATTTTATCTTGAGTAAACATAAATGTTTAAACTCCATTCTTGCTTCTCAACAGACTTTCTCGAAACCATTTTAAAACCCCCCTCTGGAAATACTAACTCTATTTGCTTCGGGAATTCCTATTCCCGAAGCGTTATTAAAGATTTTTTTACTTAAACTTTTTAACTCTATGATTCGTATTAATTTAAATAAATATGATAAAATTCATAAATATTTAACTTTTTTAAATCTTTACTTGACATAAGAAAATAATGAATTATTATATTTATGATTTAAAGATGAAAAGAAAGGAGGGAAAAGCTAAAGTAGAATATGACAGGAGTTGTGATAAGAGAAAACGAGCCATTTGAGAGAGCCCTACGGAGGTTCAACAAATCATGTGAAAGGTCCGGCCTTATGGCTGATATAAGAAAACATCAGCATTTTGAGAAGCCCTCGGAGCGAAAGAAAAGAAAAGCAGCAGCTGCCAGAAGAAAAAACCGCAGAAGATATTATTGATGACTCTTAAAGACAAGATTATTAGGGATATGAAGGCAGCACAAAAAGGGGGAGATAAACTCAAGCTTAATGTTACCAGGCTCCCTTTATCGGAGATCAAATATAAAGAGAAAGAATTAGGAAAGGAAGCTGAAGACCAGGAAATAACAGAGGTCTTATCCTCTGCTGTTAGGAGAAGAAAAGAAGCAATAGAGAAATTCCAAATGGATGCAAGGGATGATCTGGTAGAGAAGGAAAAAGCTGAGCTTGAGCTCATCAAAAACTATCTTCCACCAAAGCTCTCAGAACAGGAACTTATTTTGTTAATTGATAAAACAATTAATGAAGTAAAAGCTGAGGGATCAAAAGATTTGGGTAAAGTGATGAAAGTGTTAATGTCTAAAGTGAAGGGAAGAGCTGATGGGAAAGAGGTGAATATTTTGGTCTGCTCAAGACTTGAATCGACTTCATTCTAAGGTGAAAAATGAGGATAAAATTAAAGAACACGTTGCCTTTTTGGTAACGTGTCTTTTTTTAAGTGAAACTTTTAGATGGGGGTAAAAAGATGAATTGGGTCGACTACATTATATTAGGATTACTTTTAGTTGCTTTAATAATTGGCGTGAGGAGAGGTCTTTTCCACGGGATCAACGGCCTTTTAGGTTTAGCTTTCGGGATAATTATTTCGGTAACTTATGTTGAGCCTGTTACCCAAAGGGTCCTATCACATATGCGTATTTCTCCAGTAATGGTAACTTTTGGAAGCCTGGTTATCCTTTTTGTTTTAACCTATCTGGTGTTTAAAATCTTAGGTTATCTTTTCTATAAGTTTGCAGAGCTGAAACCTCTCGGAAGGATTGGAAGGATTAGCGGGGCTGTTTTTGGAGTCTTTGAAGGAGGGATAGTTATAGGATTTATTTTAATCCTTTTTATGTTTGTCCCACTTCCTGGAAAAGTAGTTTCAGATCTGGATAGCTCCTTTTTTGCACCCGGGCTAAGAGGGGCAATCCCTTTTATCTATCAGGAATCTAAATTCATTCACCCTAAAAGCCCAAGCTTTGTCGGGAAGATGAAAAAAGCTTTATTGGCTGATCCAAACCTAACCCAAAATCAAAAAAATCTAAGATTTTTTCCAGAAGGGAGGATTGAAAAAATCGTAGAAAAAATGGAGTATTATTTCCCCTCGAGTTAAACATTTCGAGCATCACTGAGATTTTTTTTCATAGATGGATGAGCATACCTTAAAGGTCTTAGAATTTGACAAGATAAAAAGAATGCTTGAGGAGGGCTGTGTTTCTGAATTGGGAAAAGAACTTGCTTTTTCTTGCTCACCACTTTTTGATCTTAAAAAGATAACAAATACTCAGAAAGAGACTACTGAGCTTAAAAATATTTTATCCGCCGAAAAGAAATTTCCACTTTGCTTTTTTGCGGATATTAGAAAATCTTTGAAAAAAGCCAAATTAGAGGGAACTTTTTTAGAGCCAAAAGAATTAATAAGCATAGAAAAGGTAACATCTCTTTCTAGTTCCCTTTTGAAGTTCATCAAAGATAAAAATGCGAATGCATCAAGAGAAAAGAAATATCCAAAAATCACTGAACTTATCTCGCAATTGAAATCTTTTGACAAACTTTCAAAAAAAATAAATCAAACAATAGACCGCAAGGGGGAAATAAAAGATAATGCGAGCTCAGAGCTTGTGTCCATAAGGCTGAAGAAAAAGACCCAGAGAAACCGACTTCTGGATAGGCTCCACTCTATTTCGGGCTCAAGAAAACCAAAGCAAAGAAGAAGAGATGATCTTATCACAATCAGGAATGGAAGATATGTTATCCCTTTAAGTGAACCAGAGTATAGAACCCTGAAAGGAATAGTGCACGACAGGTCTGCATCAGGTGTCACCCTTTTTGTCGAACCATTGGTTACGGTGGAGTTAAATAACAGATTAAAAGAGCTTGACCTTTCTGAGAAAAATGAGATTGAAAGAATTTTAAAAGAGTTAACATCTTTTGTTAGATCAGAGCTTAAAGATATAGAGAAATCGCTTGATGTGCTAAAGACCATAGATTTCATCCATTCCAAAGCTCTCCTGTCTTTGAATCTGAAATGTTCTGAGCCAATTTTTAATCAAAATGGTTATATTAAACTTAAAAATGCTTACCATCCTCTTTTAGCCACTCAAGAAAAAGTTGTTCCACTTTCCTTAGAGCTGGGAAAAGACTTTTATACCCTTGTTATCACCGGACCTAATACCGGGGGGAAAACAGTTGCCCTGAAAACTGTAGGTCTTTTGGTCCTTATGGCAATGTCTGGTCTGCATATTCCTGCTGATTTTGGAACAGAGATAGGGATTTTTCCGAAACTCTATGCAGATATAGGGGATGAGCAGTCGATCGAAGCATCTTTATCTACTTTTTCCTCTCATGTTTTGCAGATCATCAAGGCATTAAAGAATGCAGATGAGAAAAGCTTAATTCTTTTGGATGAGCTTGGAGCTGGAACTGATCCCAAAGAGGGTGCTGCTTTGGGGGAGGTAATTATTTCCTTTCTTACCCAGAGGAAAGCAAAATCTGTTATCACCACTCACCAGGGAGCATTGAAAGTTTTAGCTGAGATTTATCCTGATGTGGAAAATGCATCCTTTGAATTTGACAAAAAAACTTTAAAGCCCACTTACAGATTTCACCTCGGATTTCCTGGAGCAAGCTATGGCGTTGAAATTGCAAGTAGGCTGGGAATGCCTGAGAATATAGTAAAAAAAGCATCTGAGTTAGTTGGGAGCAAAGAGAGAGATTTAGGTGTTTTAATTGAAAAGGTTCAGAAAAACTTAAAGATTGTAAAGGAGAATAGAGCTAAACTCGACGTAGAGAGAAAAACATCTGAACAGCTTTTAAACCTTTATCGCGACAGGTTGAAAAAGTTTGACCAGAAAAGAAAAGAGGAGGAGAAAAAGACTTTTAGAAAATTACAGAAAATGGTAGAGGATGCAAGAAAGAAGATAGAGGGTCTTGTCTTTCAGATCAGAAAAACTCAGGCGGAGAAACAAGCGATCAAGGATGCTCAGAGATTTCTGGAAAAGAAAAAAGAAGATATAGAAAAAGAGATAAAAAAAGAGAGAAAAGGGGAAAGGATAAAAAAGAAAGTGAAGATAAAAGTTGGGGATTTTGTATGGGTCGACTCTCTTTCGATTGAGGGAGAGGTTTTGTCAAAACATGATAAGTCTGGAAATGTTAAAGTAAGAATCGGTAATATAACTTCTATTGTGCAAGAAGAAGAGTTGTCAAAAATTGATGGGGGGAAAAAGATAGTCTCCACAATAAAATATGATCTCCCTTCTGTAGAGGAGATAAAGCCAGAGATAGATTTAAGGGGTCTTGCCTCTGATGAAGCCATAGAGAGAGTTGACAAATATCTTTACGATTCCTATTTAGCAGGTCTTTTCACCGTTAATATCATTCACGGAAAAGGTACGGGAGTCTTAAGGAAAAAAATTTTGGAATTTTTGAAAAATCATCCGAAGATCGAATCTTACAGACTGGGGGAGTGGGATGAAGGTGGCTCAGGTGTGACGGTGGTTAAGTTGAAGGAGTAAGATAAGTTGTTGGTAACGGGCACTTTGTCCATTTAAGATCGATTTTGTCACGGACAAGGGTGTCCGTGACGAACAGTGTATGATGGTTGTGAAACTGAGGGTTCGTCCTCAGTATGCAGAACCGTAAAGGTTCTGCTACGCGGATCAAAATATTCTTGTTGGTAACGGACACCACCTTCGTTACCAAGTGATTTTTGTCACGGACAAGGGTGTTTTTAACTATCAAAGGGAAATCAGAGCCATAAAGGCTCTGCTACGTTTTGAAATTTGAAATGTTTAGTAACTAAATAAAGAAGATGGCTAACTTTATTCCACAGGAGTTGATTGATCGAATAAGGGATGCTAATGATGTTGTTGATGTTATCTCAGAATATCTTCCCTTGAAAAAGAGGGGTAAAAACTGGGTGGGTTTGTGTCCCTTTCATCCTGAAAAAAAACCATCCTTTTCGGTTAGTCAGGATAAACAGCTTTTTTATTGCTTTGGATGCGGACAAGGAGGCAACGTTGTTACTTTCCTTATGTTGCATGAGAAGGTCGGCTTTTTTGAGGCTATAACTATTTTAGCAAAAAGAGCAGGGATAAGTTTACCGAAAAAAAGTATTGAGAAAGGTAGATTGGAGGAAGTAGACAAGATTCATTATGCGAACAAGCTCGCAAACCAGTATTTTGTTTCATCTTTAAAAGAGAAAAATTTGGGAAAGAAAACAAGGGAGTATTTGGAAAAAAGAAAAGTCCTTCCTGAAAGCATAAAGCTTTTTTCAATCGGTTATGCTCCAAAGTCTTGGGAGGGGCTTTTGAATTATGCTAAAAGGAAAGGTTTGGACTTAAAAACTCTCGAAAAAGCAGGTCTTGTGGTCAAAAAGGAAAAAAAAGAGGGATACTATGATAGATTCAGGGATAGATTGACCTTTCCAATTTTTAACCTATCAGGGAAAATAATTGGATTTGGTGGAAGGGACCTCTCAGGAAAAGATGAGCCAAAATATCTGAACTCTCCAGAGACTTTAATTTATCAGAAGGGTAAAATCCTTTACGGTTTGAACTTCTCCAAGGAGATAATAAGGGGTCAAAAAAAAGCAGTGGTTGTTGAGGGCTATATGGATCTTATATCGCTTTATCAGGCTGGATTAAAAAACGTTGTTGCATCCTCTGGCACCTCTTTCACCTCACATCAGGCAAGGCTTTTGTCACGCTATAGTGATGAGACCTATCTTTTTTTCGATTCCGATTCAGCTGGTATGTCTGCGGCTCTGCGTAGTGTCGATTATCTTTTTGACGCTGGTCTGGAGGTTTGGATAGTTACTTTGCCACAAGAGGAAGACCCGGATTCCTATGTAAAAAAATTCGGGGTGAAAAAGGTCTTGGAAAAATTAAAAGAGGCAAAATCATTCATAGATTTCAAAAAAGATTTTTTGAATAAAGATTTTTCTCAGCTATCCATAAAGGAGCAAGAGAAGATAATCTTTGAGTTTGTCGAGACAGCAAAAAATATAAAAGATGAAATAAGACAGGCGCTTTTTATCAAAAAGGTTGCAGAAGCTTTTAAAATAAAAGAGGAGTTGCTTTTGGGGAGAGCTAAAAGAACAAGAAAAGAAAAAGAGACCGAAGAAAAAGTGCCTCATCTTAAAGGTAAGGAGCTTTTGGAGCAAAAACTTTTGAAGATATTTTTAGAGAGAGAAGACCTTTTAGGATTGGCATATGAAAAAATCAACCCTTTTTGTTTCGATAATCCGAATCATAAAAAGCTTTTTGAGATTATAGTAGAGTTATGGGAGAAGAAAAAATCTTTTTCACCAAAAGTTTTGGTCGATTTTACAGATGATTTTGAACTGAAAAGGCTGATCTCAAAGATTGTTACCATAGATTTAGGTCCAGCAAATTTAGAGGTTCTTTTAGAGGATTATTTAAAAAGACTTTTTTTTATTCAAAAGGAGAAAGAAATTTTCAGGCTAAAAGAAGAGATAAAAAATGCTTTGGACGGAAATGATTTTGAAAGTGCAAAAAGATTGACTTTTAAATTGCAGGAGTTGATTAAAAGTTAGAGGGGTCAGGGGGCAAGATTCAAGATGCAAGAGGCAAGATGCAAGGGGCAAGTAGCAAGGGGCAAGGGTCAAGGGTCAAGGGTAGGTTTTATTTTTTTTAAATCATTACAGGTTAGCTTCAAAATACCGATATAAGTATTTAATCGGGGTTTTTTTCAGCGATATTCAGTGTTCTAAGTGTTGCAATTTGCAAAAATAAAGGCGATATGCCTTAAGCTCAGGTTAATTTCTGAGTGTGAAAAATAATGCATAAAAGCTCTATTCCTTTGGGAAATAAAGGAATAGAGTATACAGAGAAGTTCGAAAAAAAAGGGCACAGCTTTTGCTTAAAATTCTCTGGTATTTTTAGAGGGTAAAAGAACTAAAACCTTAAATCCCGATGGAAGGGGGTGAAAAAATGTTCAGCAGATTCCACAGAAAAAGCAAAGGTTTCACCTTGATTGAGCTGATGATTGTGGTGGTTATCATCGGAATCTTGGCAGCATTAGCTATCCCGAGATTCATGAAGGCAACAACCAAATCAAAGCAATCAGAGGCGAAACAGATTCTGAAGCAGATCTATGTGATGGAGAGAGCCTATCGTCAGGAGAAGGATGTCTATGCAGAAAATGGTGCCTCCGCTTCTGCTGGTGGACAATTTACCACTATTGGTGTAGAGATTATGACCAACGCGAGATACACCTATTCCATAGTCGCCGACTCCAACACCTTCACAGCTACTGCCACTGGAAACTTAGACGATGATGCTACCGACGATGTCTGGACAATTGATGAGGATGGCGATCTCCAGTGTACATCCAATGACGCATCCAGTTAATGAGGTGGAAAAATTGGTTGGGATGGGGACCAGGGAAGTCCCCATTTTCATCTGAAAAGAAATTTTTTCTTGGGTAAAGCTTGCAGGCATCCGTTGGGGTAGGGGTTGAACCCCTACCCCAACAAACAGAGAGAATCTGTGCTTACAAAATTTGCCTTATAATGAAAAGGTTAAGACTAATGTTAGATAAGACTCTTAATAGCAAAAAAGGTTTCACTTTAATAGAATTGATGATAGTTGTGGTGATAATCGGTATTTTAGCTGCTATGGCTATTCCCAGGTTTATGAGGACCTCAACTAAAGCCAAACAGTCCGAAGCAAAGAAAATATTAAAACAGATATATGTGTGCGAGAGAACCTATCGTCAGGAGAATGATGCCTATGCATGCAACGGTCAAACTGCATCCGCAGGAGGAGGCTTTCCTGAGATCTGGATCGAGATTATGCAAAATGCCAGGTATACCTATTCCATAACCGCTGACTCTAACTCGTTTACAGCTACTGCTTCCGGCAATATAGATGATGACCCAACTCTGGATACCTGGGAGATAGATGAGACCGGAAATTTAGTTTGCAATAGTGACGATACCTCAAGTTAAAAAGCTTTAAATTTTGTAGGCACAGATTCCCGTTGGGGCAGGGGTTAACCCTGCCCCAACAGAGAATAAATTCATACCTCAACTAAAAATACTGCAAGAGTAAATCCATCAATTATATCTCTTGTATTTTTTTTTCTATTATTTATATTTAAGAAAAAGTTTGGGAGTTTTACTTGAAACTTCAAGGGAAAAAAGTTTTAGTTACTGGTGCTGGAGGATTTGTGGGAAGCCATCTGGTCGAGGCTTTGGTTAAATATGGCTCTTTTGTTAAAGCCTTTGTCCACTATAACTCTCGCAACGATTGGGGCTTTTTAGAGGATTTGAAAAAAGATATTTTAAATGAACTTGAGATTTTCTCAGGGGATCTAAGAGATTCAGATTGTGTTAGAAAAGTGGTCAAGGGTCAACAGGTAATTTTCCATTTAGGAGCATTGATTGGCATTCCATACTCCTATATAAACCCATCTGATGTGGTTGAGACTAATGTGAAGGGGACATTGAATCTTCTTTTAGCTTCTCTGGATTATAATATTGAGAGATTCGTTCACACCTCCACATCAGAGGTTTACGGAACTGCGCAATACACTCCAATAGATGAAAATCACCCTCTGAATCCTCAGTCACCTTATGCTGTAAGCAAAGCCTCGGCTGATTTTTTAGCAAAAAGCTTTTTTCTCACCTACAGCCTACCTGTGGCGATTATAAGACCTTTTAATCTCTATGGGCCAAGGCAATCAGCTCGCTCTGTTATTCCTAACATCGTTGCTCAAGGTTTAATAAAAGACCAGATTAAAATAGGTTCTCTTTCTCCTACCCGTGATTTTACTTATATCGAAGACGCAATCAAAGGATTTATCGATTTTGCTGAATGCGAAAAGACTTTAGGAGAGGTGGTTAATCTTGGCTCAGGGAATGAGACCTCAATTGAGAAGTTAATCAAAATAATTGGTGAATTACTTGATAAAAAATTAAAGATTTTCGAAGAGAAAGAAAGGAAAAGACCCCAAAAAAGTGAAGTTCAAAGATTGGTGTCTAACTCAGAGAAAGCAAAAAAGCTTTTTGGTTGGAGCCCTGAGATTAGATTTAATGAAGGACTTACCTTAACAATTAATTGGATTAAAAAGAATTTGAACAGATATAAAACTGAAATTTACAACGTCTAATTTTTGTCTGAAAAATTGTTTTGTAGCAATGTTATTTCATTTGGATGTCAGAGAATATCTCGTAGGGGAGGGGCTTGTCCCCTCCCTTTACGTTTTAGTTTAATCAATTTGATCTTAAAATGAGAGTGATAATCTTAGCAGGAGGAAAAGGGGAAAGGCTTGAGCCTTATACCACAGTTTTGCCTAAACCCCTTTTACCTATTGGTGATTTTCCCATTCTCGAAGTGGTGATAAAGCAACTTAAAAGCTATGGATTTTTGGACATAACCTTAGCAGTGGGTCATTTAGGAAATTTGATCCAAAGCTATTTTGGAAACGGAGAAAAACTCGGGGTGAAGATAAAATATAACTTCGAACAAAAACCTTTAGGAACAGTTGGAGCTTTAGCATCGATAAAAAATTTGAATAAGACTTTTCTTGTATTAAATGGGGACATTTTAACAACCCTTAATTTCTCTAAATTCTTAGCCTATCATAAAAAAAATAAAACTATTGCCACTATTGCTGTAACAAAGAGGAAAATGAAAGTTGATTTTGGAGTTGCTGAGTGTGATAAGAAAGAAATTTTAGTTAAATACACTGAAAAACCCACTTTGAAATATCTTGTTAGCATGGGGATTTATTTGTTCGAACCTGAGATCTTGAAATATATATCAAAAGGAAAAAAATTGGATTTCCCTGAGCTTATGAATATCCTTCTGAAAAAAGGTGAAAAAATCTCCGTTTATCATTCTTTCGATTTCTGGCTCGATCTTGGAAGACCAGAGGATTATAAAAAAGGAATCGAGGAGTTCGAGAGGATTAAAAATAAACTTTTTAAGCTAAAAAAATAAATTTCTTTTATGAAGTGGAAAGTAACATTATCTGACTTAGATTTTGATTGGAAGGAACAAGAAAAAGTCCTTTCTGTGATCAGAAGAAAATGGCTCACGATGGGGGATTTAGTTTTGAAATTTGAAAAGATGTTTGCACGGTTTTTAGGTGTTAGAAATGCGATAGCAACTTCATCCGGCACAACAGCCTTGCATCTGGCAATGAGAGCCTTGGATATAGGAAAAGGAGATGCAGTATTGGTCCCAGCTATAAGCTTTGTCGCATCCGCTAATGTGGTTTTATATGTTGGGGGGACCCCTGTTTTTGTTGATTCCACCTCCCCATCCGATTTCAATCTCTCTATAGAGGATTTAGAGAAAAAGATAACTTCAAAGTCTAAGGCAATTATCTTGGTTCACTATGGTGGTTATTTGGCAGATTTTGATAGGATAAAAATTTTAGCGAAAAAATATAATCTTAAAATTGTTGAAGATTCAGCTCATTCTATTGGCGTGAAGTTATCCGAAGGATTCATAGAAAAGGAGGTGATGGCAGGAACGCTTGGAGATATAGGATGTTTCAGCTTTTATTCTAATAAAAACTTAGCCTGCGGAGAAGGTGGGATGGTTGTCACAAATGATGATAATTTAGCAGAGAAGATCAGGCTTCTTCGTTCCCATGGGATGACCTCCTCAACTTTGCAAAGACATAAAGCAAAAAAGTACACCTATGATGTGGTGGAATTAGGATATAATTATAAGATGACAGAGATGGCAGGCGCTTTAGGAATAGAGCAACTTAAAAAATTAAAAAGAAATAACCTCAGAAGAAAAACGCTTACGAAAATCTATATAAAAAACCTTTCCCGTATACCTGGTTTTTCCATTCCATTTTTGAACTATCCGAGAAATTCCTCCTATCACATTTTCCCTGTTTTATTAGATGAAAAAGTTAATAGAGAAAATGTGATAAAAAAATTAAAAGCAAAAAAAATCCAGACAAGTATTCATTATCCACCTATTCACAGATTTTCTTATTATCAAAAAAGATTTGGGTTCAAATCTGGTTTTCTTCCGATAGCAGAGTATATTGGAAAACACGAGTTGACCCTACCTTTGCATCCTTTGTTGAAAAAAAAGGATGTGGAATACGTTTGTGAGGAGTTGAAAAAAGCGATAATTTAATTTGGAGTATAAACCTTTAAATAGTTGCGTCAGGAACTCTACTCCTGATGCTTAAAAATGTGTCAGGACTTCCACCGAAGGTGGATCCGCCTTTGGCGGAGAGGTCCTGACACAACACAAACCTTTAGGTTTATCAAGAAAGATTTTACCAGTAAAGCTGAAGCTTTACACTCCAGAAGGATTTTTTTGATACAATTAAAGAGTAACTGCTAAAGATTTAAATTAAAAGAAAACTATTTTTTGAAAAAGACTTGATTTTTTTAAAGGGAGAAGATAGAATATCAAAGAACTAAGGGTATGTGAAATTTTTCGCTCCCCGTTGGTATTCTTCACCAACGGGAAATGAACGGCGGGTGAAGAACACCCGCCTATAGCAGAAAGAACTAAAGGCGTATAGTGTTCATAACCTTAATAAAAATGGAAGGAGGATAAGACTATGAAAGCTTTAGTTTTTGGGGGAACAGGAAAGGTCGGTTCCGCGGTTGCATGGGATTTAGCCAAAGATAAAGAGATTGAAAAGGTGGGGATTGTGGGTAGGCGGAAGGATGCACTTGATAAGACCAAAAAGTGGATAGGTAGTGAGAAGGTGATATCACATGTCCTCGACATTGCTAATAAAGAGGATACGAAAAATTTAATGAAGCAATACGATGTTGGTGTGATTGCACTGCCTGATAGAGGAACAAGTTATAAAGTCGTTCATAGTGCAATTGAGGCTGGATTGAACATCGTTGACATGCTCGAAGATTACCACCGCAGACCGGACCCCTATGAGACCGAGGGATTGGAAATTCCACAGGGGATGACACTTGATGAATATGGAGATTGGCTTCACAACAAAGCAATAGAGAATGGTGTCACATTCGTTGATGGAATGGGATTTGCACCAGGTTTAAGTAATGTTACCCTTGGTGAAGGAATAAGGAAGATAGATACCGCTGAGAAGGCAATAGCCAGGGTTGGTGGTATTCCCTCAAAGGAAGCTGCCCAGAATCATCCTCTAAGATACATGATCACCTGGGCATTCGAGCATGTATTAAGGGAGTATATGATTAAGTTGAAAGTGATAAAGAACGGTGAGATCGTGGAAGTGGATGCGACCAGTGACAGAGAAGGTTTTAGATTCACCGAATTTGGCAAGGATGAGGAGTTAGAGTGCGCTGTTACACCAGGTATGCCCAGTTTTCTTTATACCAGACCCCAGCTCAAGGAATTTGCGGAAAAAACTATCCGCTGGCCCGGACACTGGCAGGGTGTACAGACTTTGAAGGAAACTGGATTACTCGATCTTACGCCAGTGGATTTTAAAAATACAAAGATAGCACCTCGTGAATTCTTATTGTCTCTTATAACCCCTAAACTTCAGCCATCTGAGGGTGAAACTGATGTGTGTATTATGTATAATACTTTGATAGGAGAAAAAGATGGCAAGAAGATGAAAATCGAATACTTTATGTGGGATGAAGCAGACACAGAGAATGGAATTTCCTCCATGGCCAGAGTTACCGGATTCCCGGTGGCAATAGCAGCAAAATTTCTATTGACAGAAGAGATAAAAGAGAAAGGGATAGTGCCTCCGGAGGACTGTATAAAAGGAGCTCTTTACGAGAAATTCTTCGAAGAATTAAAAAAGAGGAACATAAACATAAAAGAGGTCACTACGTCAATATAATAATTGGGGTGTAAACCTTTAGGTTTATAGAGATTGTAGGCACAGGTTCATCTGTACAAAAAAAGCACGAATAAATTCGTGCCTACAAACTTTTTAGAATTCAGTATTGGAGTGTAAACCTTTCAGGTTTACCCACATTTTCTGATGCTTCGGGAATCCGAAGGATGCTTCGCATAGGAATTCCCCAAGCGAATGGGCATCGGCATTTCCTAATACCGATGCATCACGAGAATTTTGCAAAAAAGTTAGGAATACATACGAAATGGAGGGATAAAGTAAATAGGTTCGGATTATCTCTTATTTAGAAGGATAAATAAACTAATGTTCGTTTATTTTAAGTTAGGCGAAATCGCTTTCTAAAGGAGAGGGAAAGATGGTAAACAAAAATCTTGTAGGAAGGTGCGGGCACTATTGCGGTGCTTGTTCTGTCTATCGAGCATGTGAGGATAGAGGCGAGTTGCTAAAAGTAATGGAAAAATCTTGCCCTCCTGATAGAAATCTTTACTGTAAGGGATGTCAGGTAGTAGATGAAACCTGTTGGCCTTACAATCATTGCAAAATACGTGAGTGTTTAGATGCGAAAGGGTTTGAGTTTTGTTATGAGTGTGATGAGTTTAAGAAAGGTGGATGTGAAGAGTGGAAAAGGTTGGCAGAAGGACACGCTAAAATTGGGATGAATTTGCGTGAAAACTTACTATGGATCAAATCAGGCAAAGTAGAAGGATGGTTAGAAAAACAAGATAAAAAATGGAGATGTCCCTCTTGTGGAAAGCCGATTAGTGAGGAAGAGAAATGTTACCAATGCGATGCAGAATTGCGAGAAGAGCCATAGAAGAAATGATAAGGCGACTTTGCCTAACAATGGATAAAAGGGAAATCAAAGATTTCCCCAAATTGCCTTCGGCAACTTCTTTTATCCACATCCCGTTAAGTGAAATGCTCAAGGCGGTTCACATAAAAATTACAATAGGAGGTAATGAATATGGTGTTTAAAGTAATCTTCCTTGCCCATGCCCCTGATGCAGAGCCAGAGAAGCACAGGTGCGTGATTGAAACGTCCAGGTTCAAACTCTTTGTAGTGCTGGTTAAGGATCAAGCTCGTGCCATTGAGGTATGCAAAAAGCTTGTCAAAGAGGAGGGCATTCACTCAATCCTCCTCTGCCCGGGATTTACACATAGAGATATTGCGGAGATATCAGAAGCGGTTGGGGAAAACGTTGGTGTTTTCGTAGCCAGAGGAGACGGTCCGAGCATCAGGAATGTAATGAAGGTGATGAAAAGGGAAGGGTGGTTTTCAGAAAAAGGAAAAGAGTAAAATAAATAGTTAAATAGTTGCGTCAGGAGCTCTACTCCTGACGCTTAAAAACATTTTAGCGCAGATTTTATGAGAAATTTAAAGAGTTCTTTAGAGCACCATTGATTGTCGTACAAAATAGACCTAATACGTAGGGGAGACCCTTGTGGTCTCCCACTGGTTGGCGGGAGGGGACAAGCCCCTCCCCTACAAAAAAGTAAGAATTGTTAGGACTTCCACCGAAGGTGGATCCGCCTTTGGTGGAGAGGGGCTGACACAACGCAAATAATTGGAGTATCAACCTTTAGGTTGATAAGTAAAGCTGAAGTAGTAGATCTCCCGCATTTTGCGGGAGGCTTTACACTGCAGGGAATTTTTTCGATTGATAGAGAAAAGATTGAAAAAAAACTTGACCTTTGCAAAGGATGATGATTGATTAAGATAGATTAGGGATATACAAAGCTTTTTGAGGTAACTAACAAAAACTTAAAGAAGTAACTAGGAGGTTACCATGAAAAAATTTTCTCACGCCTGGTTGGCTTTTATGGCTATAAAAAGGCTGGAAGAAGCCAAGCTATCTGGTTCAGATCGAAAATATGCTGATAACCTTATCCGATGGTTCAAAAATCATAGGGACGATGTAACCCAAGGAGCCTGGTATCCTGATGCGGTGATAAAAGATATGGCTAACAGCCACGTCCTAAAACATACTCCTGATGATAAGGGTGAAAACAGGTTTAAGCGGCTTCCCGCTACCTATTTAAATTACAAGCACGGCAAAACCTCTCCCTTAAGGAAAAAACCCTTCACAGTAGATGAGCATGACAATTTACCCGATCGCTGTGAATCCATCGCTCATTCGGTGATCGATCATCTTAAGATGCAGGAAAGCGAGGAGAAAGGTTCACCTGTTTCGCCGACCGATAATCAGATCGCGCTTTTGCTTTTCATGCTGAGTCATTACATTGCCGATGCGCACGTACCTTTCCACTGCGACAGCAGGAGATTTTCAGAGGGAATGAATCTTCACGGAAAGTTGGAAGGGGAATGGGAGAAGATGATTAAAAACTATTACCAGGTTGATTACGATAACAGTCGATTCTTTTATGATCCGAATGGATATCCCCTGAGGGAGCCTAAGGCTTTAAAAGACTATAATAAATCTTTTTTGAAATCTGTTGATGTTCAACTGGGAAAAAGGAAATTTTTCATAGGATATGGAACCAAGAACAAAAACGTCTGGGATTTCATGAATGCCATTTGCCAGTATTCATATCTTTTATCCTTTTGTTTCATCCCAGAGGATTATGATCACACTAATGTGCCCAAAAGAAAATGGAGCTCTTTGGGCAGTATCTCCTTTGATGATTTCAATGAGGCTGTCATCTCGGATGCGATTGATTCGATTGCCCGGGTTTGGTTCAGGGTATGGCGAAGGTATCTGAAATGGGAAAGGAAACAGAGAGCCAAAAAATGAATGATTCCGACAATACAGATTCTTTTTGTTTTTCAGCAGTGGGGATTGCCAAGGCAACTTCCAACTAAGAAAGCTTTGTAGTTGAAGTAAAATTCGCACTTTTTTGCGGTGGCGTCAGGAGTTTCCTTCTGACGCATGATTTCTCTGTCGGGAGGTAACTCCCGACAGCACAAAAAAATAGATTTTTATATTGGAGTATCAACCTTTAGGTTGATAAGTAAAGCTGAAGCTTTACACTCCAGATAGATTTCTTCCAATTGACAGAGAAAAGATTGAAAAAAACTTGATTTTCTCAGAGTAGAGGATAAATTAGCAAAAGTAAAGAACAAACGAAGTAAGTTCTATCATTAATAAATATGCCTTTTTACAAGGGCAGGAAATATTAGGAGACTATATGGAGTCATTTTCTCAACGAAAAGGTATCAAACTGGTTAAAAGTGTTGTGCAAGTTGATTCTATGGATGACGAGTTGAGAAATAGTTTATGGAATGCCTTAACTATTTATTATTGGAATCGCGTAAAGCGCAATACTTTAGGGGATTATTATCTTGCTAACGACCATAACGTGGAAGTTCTATGTGAGCGATTATGGCTGAATCATTTTAAGATACCTCTTGACACTTTGCCGACAAGTTGGCCGAATGCCCGCAATAAAATACGACAACATTTTTTTAACTGTCAATGGAATGAAGTTTATGATTTTGTAGAATTTGTTGCTATACAATATCCCGATGAATCTGAGAACCGGGAGTTTATGAAGTTTTGTAATACAGTATTAGAGCAGGAATTGTCTGCCTACCGTTTCGTTGGAGAAATGATTACTCAAATAACTTCAAAGGAAGAAATCTCTGAAATTGAAGAAGCCTTGAAGATTCCTTTAAAACCTGTTAATGACCACTTGAGAAGGGCACTGGATCTATTTTCAGATAGGAAATCCCCTGATTACAGAAATTCTATTAAAGAGTCTATACTTGCTGTTGAGGCAATTTGTAAATTAATAACCGGCGACGCTAAAGCAACATTAGGACAATGCTTAAAAGTAATAAAAGATAAAGTTGGCTTACATCCTGCTTTAGAAAAAGCCTTTAATAACCTTTATGGATATACAAGTGATGCAGAAGGAATACGACATGCCCTTTTAGATGAATCCAATCTGGATTTTGAAGATGCGAAGTTTATGTTAGTAGCTTGTTCAACCTTCATCAATTATCTGATATCGAAATCATCAAAAGCAGGAATCAAAATATGACCCTTAAAACCTATTTCCTCGAAACCCGCCCCCAGTTTTTAATTCTTTCTTTGGTCCTTGTGATCTTAGGAACTTCTATCGCATATTATGATGGATATTTTCATCCAGTGCATACCCTTTTAGTTCTTGTAGGACTTCTTCTTGTGCATATAGCTGTTAATACTTTGAACGACTATTTTGACTACAAAAGCGGTATTGATCTTAAAACAAAAAGAACCCCGTTCAGCGGTGGGAGCGGTGTTCTGGTATCAGGAGAGCTTTCTGCAAAAAAGACCTTCTGGTTTGGCACAATTTCTTTTATGCTCGCAGTTCCGATAGGCATTTACTTTATCCTCACCAAGGGATGGTTTCTTTTGCCCATTTTTGTTGTTGGCACATTATTAGTGTTCTTTTACAACACTTACTTTACAAAGTTAGGCTTGGGTATGCCTGAATTTTGTGCTGGTCTTGGAATGGGCACTTTACCTGTTCTGGGGATATATCTTATCCTTAGCAGAGGTTTTTCATCCTCTGCTCTTTTTGCATCTATACCCTCAGGAATTTTAGTTTGCAATCTTTTGCTTCTGAATGAAATTCCTGATGCTGAGGCAGATAAGATCGGGGGAAGGAAGACTCTGCCGATTATACTGGGAAAAGATAGGACAGCAATAATATATTCAGGTTTAACCCTTTTGGTCTATGTCTGGATTATCTTGGGCGTAATGGGACAAATTATGCCTCCCCTCACATTGATTGCACTCTTTACCTTGCCTTTTGCATTTAAGGCAATCAGTGGTTCATTCGCACATACTGATACAAGTAAGATGCTCCCGGCTCAGGGTGCGAATATAATGGTGGTATTGCTCACTCAATTTCTTTTGGGGATAGGGTATATATTGGCAAAAGTTATATGAATATAAGTTTTTTTTCAGCAAAAGTGTGGCTTTTAAATAGTTGCGTCAGGAGCTCTACTCCTGACGCTTGAAAGGGGTGTCAGGACTGAGGTCCTGACACAACAACAAAAATGTTTATGAAAATAATCGACTTAACGAATAAGTATATAAAACACATTTTGGACGATGGGAACTTAGCTTCTTATGAAAAGTCATATCCTGCTTTATTCCAGCATTATTTTCGATACTGGGCTAAGAGAAAATATTTTTCAAAGACATTGAACAAAGCAGAGGTTAAAAAGAGATTGAATCTAATAGAGCCAAGACTTTCAAGGGTCGAGAAGAAAATCAGCAAATTTGGTTTTAATATCTCTTTTTTGAAAATAGTTCTTTTTGTTGGACAGAGCACGTCCAACGGTCATGTGTTCAGAGAAAATAAAGAGTTTATTGTTTGGATACCGATCGAGGCATACTCCACACCTTTACAGGTCGATGTATTTATTACTCACGAAATTATACATTCTTTACACTACTTAAAATCGCCAGATTTTTACTTTAATAATTTCAATGAAAAAAGATTGATCTCACGTCAGTTGATAACCGAAGGGGTTGCCACCTATCTGACAAAACATATAATTAAAATTACTCAAGCCAAAGCGCTTTGGGCTGATTTTCTTTCAAAAGAAAAAACAAAAATCTGGTTTCGTGAATGCCAGCAAAAAGAAAAAGAATTATTCAAGTTCGTGCTAAAAAATTTTTCTTCTATCAATCCTGAAATCTCACTTTTCTATGCAAAAAATCCTCGGAATATTTATGAGTTCAGAGCTGGATATTTTGTGGGATTGAAGCTTTTGGATCGAATAGTCAAAACTAAAAAAATAAATCCAAAAAATTTACTTGGTATCCCAAAGAAAAAATTTAAAAAAATGATATTGGAAGAGTTGAGATTAGGTAGCGTAAGTTGTTGAAAATTAAAATATCATCTTTCGCCCCATAGAAAAAAGCGGGGCGACTACCATAATCAGGCTTTGAAGTAAAGCTGAAGTTGAAGATCCCCCCGCCTCAGGCGGGGGCCTTTACGCTCCAGAATGTTATTCTTATTCAAAAATAATCTCAAATCCCACTAAACTTATTTTATAAATGTTTCGATTCAGATTAATAAGAAGATTGAAATCTTTCAAGAAAAAATGTCTTTTATTTTATACATTTTCATCATCCTCTTCGGCTTGGCTATTGGAAGCTTTTTGAATGTCTGTATCTACAGGATTCCTTCAGGCAAATCTATTCTTTTCCCAAGCTCTTTTTGTCCAAAATGCAAAAAGAAGATTTTTTTTAGAGATAATATTCCACTTTTAAGTTATATTTTGTTAAAAGGGAGATGTCGAAACTGCAAAACTAAAATATCTGTCAGATACCCTCTGGTTGAATTTTTATCCGCAATATTGTTTTTTTCCATCTTTTTGAAATCAGGATTCAGCTGGGAAAGTTTAGCTTATGTTTTTTTAGGCTCATCACTTATTGTCATCTTTTTTATAGATTTGAAGCACAGGATAATTCCTGATGTTATCACACTTCCGGGAATAGGTGTTGGGTTGGTCTTCTCTTTTTTAGTTCCAGAGATGAATGTGGTCAATTCTTTGATCGGGCTTTTGGTTGGGGGAGGGCTTTTCTTTCTCTTTGCCATATTAGGTGAAGCTATTTTTAAAAAGGAGAGCTTGGGTGGAGGTGATATAAAATTAGCTGGTATGCTCGGTGCTTTTTTAGGATGGGAGAAGATATTTTTAGTATTTTTCCTTTCAGCGATTTTGGGAAGCATAATCGGGATTATCTTTATGTTCTTTTCGGAGGAGGTTAGAAAAAAGAAAATTATCCCTTTTGGACCTTTTTTGGCAATAGCTACTTTTTTAGGTATTTTCTGGGGGGAAAAGTTGATCAGGTTCTATCTTGAGACCTTCATCGGTTTTTAGACTTCTTTTCCCTTTGCGGTCTTAATCACTCACCAATTAGTAAAAGTCTGAGCTAACCTGCCGATAAAATTAATGATAAATTTTATCGGCAATCTCTTGATCCGTACGGAGATGCTCCGCATAAATCAAAAGTTTATTCGAAGAATGTTTCACATGGAGAAAATTTTGGCTTGGTTAAAGCAAAAATTTAGCTTTGGCTACGAGAAGGAGATAAGACTTTCTCTTTTGGTTTTCATACTCTTTTTAGTCCTTTTAAATTTCGGCACATTTTTCCTTTTCGCCAAAACAAAACTTGAATTAGAAAGACAATTTGATCTGAAATTAAAATCAGTTGCAACATCCTGTGCATTTTTATGGAAAAACTCCAAAGATAAAACCTCCAAATCTTTCCAAAAAATGTTGGAGAGATTAGCTTTTGAAACAGAAGTTAAAAAGATCGCTTACTTAAATCAAAAAGGGGAGGTTTTAATCTCCACATCCTCTTTTAATAAAGAATCTGAAGGATCTATAGGAAAAGATTATTCTGGATTTAAAGATACAACAAAAAGAACCGGATATTTTTATAATATTTCTTCACCAGATAAAAAAAGACTCTTGAGAAGCTATCTCTATCCGATATTTGATAACGTAACTAAATCGAATATCCTGATTGTTGTTCAATCAGAGGCAAAGGCTCTTTTTGAAATCGAGAGGCTTTCTAAAATAGAATCGATACTAAGGGGGGCAGGTGTTTTAGCTGCGCTTTTCTTAGCATTTTTTTTCATCCGGACAATTCTTAAACCATTTTCTATACTGAGAAAAAAAGCTTTTGAAGCAAAAAAGGAATCGAAGCCACAGAAATCAGATGTTGATTTCGTGATTCAGGTTTTTTCAGATACCATAGCTGAGCTCAGAAAGAAGGAAAAGATCTTAGAAAAGTTATATCAGGGGACAAAAAAGGATGCGGAAAGGCAATCTTTGTTAAATGAATATATTCTAAAAAGCATCTCGAGTGGTGTAATTGTATGCGATAAAGAGGGTAAAATTATAAGATTGAATAAATCCGCTTTGAAAATCTTAGGTCAATCTCAAGATTATCTCTTTAATCAGCCTTACACAAAAGCTCTGGAAGAATTTGACCAAATGGAGCAGCTTTTAGATCAGGCTTTAAAAGAGAAAAAATTTTGCTCCAATAAAGAAATAGAAATTCAAGATAGGGAGGGTAAAAAAATCTGGCTGGGGATTTCAACCTCTTTAATTAAAAATGAGGCAGAGGAAATTTTAGGAGTTATCATGTTTTTAAATGATTTCACCGAGCTAAAGAGATTGCAGGAGGAGATGGCTTTTAAGGAGAAGATGGCAGTTTTAGGGGAGACGTCAGCTGGACTGGCTCATGAGCTAAGGAACTCCATGGTCTCAATTTTGGGATTTAGTAAACTTCTCAAAAAACTTCTTTTAACTGATGATTCAACCAAAGATATCTTAGAAGGAATAATAAACGAGTCGTGCGGGATGGAGGTGATGCTCAAAAAGTATTTGAACATCACAAAACCATTGGAGATAGTTCCAACAAAATTTAATATTGAAAATACTATAAAGGAAGCACAAAGAAACATAAAAAGGAAAGCTACCAATGTAAAATTTGAATTGAAAATAAAGAAAAATTTACCACATCTTACAGGCGACCCATTGCTTTTGAAGCAAGTTTTTCAGAACCTTTTTCAGAATGCTATAGAATCTATGCCTTCAGGAGGAAAACTTTCAGTTTATGTTAAGGTCGAAGGTGGCTTTTTGGAAACTGTTATCTCCGATACTGGATATGGAATTCCTAAAGAGAACTTAAACAAAATCTTCAACCCATTTTTTAGCTCAAAACAAACAGGGATGGGGTTAGGATTGAGCTTGGTTAAAAAGATAATAACATCACATAAGGGGAGAATAGAGGTGGAGAGTGAGGAAGGGAAGGGGACGACTTTTAAAGTTTATTTGCCTATACAATTAAAAGTTGAGGTTAAAAAAGAGGAAAAAGTGAGAAAATAACTCAGGCAGTGATTTCTGTTACTCTTTCTCTTGATGCATACGCAAATATGTGGTATCAGTGATATTTCTACCCCACCTTGAGGCAAGGTGGGGATACCGGATAGCTCGATAGTAAATGAAAAGCGGTAACTCAAGGCTTTAGCCTTGAAAAAAACTCAATCCTGCCTTCCCGGCTAGAGAAAGATTGAGTTACGAACTCCACTCATAGGGCGGGATCAATTCCCGCCTCTATGAAATTACTTATATTTTGTTGGCGCATCAATAAATTGATGCACTCCAACACCTAAATTTCTATTGCAAAAAGTAATAGACTATTTTCAGTAAGGTCTGGATTTTAGTCTAAAAAATATTATATTATCTACAAAACGACAGATTGTGTGGAGACCTCTATTTCGGTAGCCGGCCCGCTTTTAGCGGGACGAAAATGTAGCTTACGCCCATATGGGCGGCTACCACTTCAAAACACAGTTTTCACACACCCTGATGATGTGCACCAACGGATAAAATTATGGACTTGACTAAAGATATTTGATGTTATGCAATTTAAAGATAAATCTGAGGTAAGAAAATATGTCTGGGATTTGATGTTCGAAAAAAAGATCGCCATCTTCCCTTTGCCCCCTCATGGAAGGATTCCCAATTTTAGCCAGGCGAAAAAAGCCTGTTTTTTCATAAAAAGATTGCCTGAGTATAAAGATTCAAGATGCATCTTTTGCGGACCAGACAGTGTTTTAAGACCTCTTAGAGATCTTGTGCTTTCAGATGGAAAGATACTGGCTTATGCTACTCCCCATATGAGGGAAATGAAGATGATAAGACCTAACCTGTCCAATCAGGAAAAAGAGAAGATTAATACCAGCATAAAAGGTCTTATTGAAAAAGGTGAAAAACTTGTGGAGAAAGTTCAGATTGCAGTTGTTGGAAGTGTGGCTGTGGATGAGTTTGGGAATAGACTGGGCAAAGGCTCAGGTTATGGAGATAAAGAGATCCAATACTTAAAAGAAAAAAATCTTGTTGAGAAAAATTTTAAAACAGGCACTTTAGTCCACACCGTTCAGTTTTTCGGTGACATTTCAAAATTATCTGAGCCCCACGATATTCCAGTAGATTTCCTCCTCACTCAAAAAAGTTTAATCTTTTGTAAAAGGTGATTTAAAAAAGTTTTTTAGATTTTTATTTTTAATAAGATTATAAATATTTTCTAACCATTTAAAGAATAAGCGATTTTATCAATCATTTAAAGCAAAGGATAAAGATTTTAAATATTTGACAATTTTTTGAATATTTTAATATTGACTTTTAGCAAAATGGATGTTATTTTAATCAAAATGGCTTTGCAAAACAAGTAAGACTTATTTTTTCATTCCAAAAAGTTAGGAGGTGAAATATGTTAAAATCAAAGTTTGTTTTAGCGGTCTTTTTGAGTCTCTTTTTCTTTTCCTTTTCTAATTTTGCTCAGGCTCAAAATCCAGATCCAGGAGATCCGGATACAGTCTGGATAGAGCAAATTCCCTCTTTGGGACCGAACCAGAGTGTGGTAGTAAATGTGGTCGCCTATACTGATGAGCTTGTGGCTGGTATTAGTATACCTCTTATTTTCTATGATCCAGACAATACTGATATAGTTTGCGATTCTATTAAGTGGGGAAGCTGGGTCACCGATGCCAGTCCAAGTATGGAATCAGGGCAGATAGACACTTTGAATTACAAGCTTGCGATGCAAGCTGTATGGTTTACAGGAGGACTACCTTCAGGTCATGATACACTGGCTAAGATATATTTTCACACAGGACCTGACTGGCAAGCGAACAAAGGGGTTGTGATTGATTCCACTACCTATTATCCTCCTGACATAGGTATCAGATTTGAGTTCATTGATGAGGCTACAGCTGATGTTTTCATCCCGATCTTGAGTAAGGGTTGTTTAGGATCTGCGATTAAAGTAACATCTCCTGATGGAGGAGAGCTCTGGTATGTTGATGAAAGCCACGATATAACCTGGTTTACTGTGCTATTTGACGACAATGTCAAGATTGAGTATTCCACTAATAGTGGTAGCGACTGGTCAACTATTATTTCCAGCACCCCTAATGATGGGATTTATCCCTGGACTATTCCTAATACTCCTTCTCCTAATTGTCAGGTAAGAATTTCCGATGCAACCGATGGTGCTCCCTGGGATAAAAGCGATTCTAATTTTTCTATTCCTGATTTCGATATCTCTGCTTATCCTGATACCAGCAAAGCTGAGGCAGGAGAATCAACTACCTTCTGGGTAAAAACTGATTCACTATTTGGTTTTGCCAAACCAATAGCTTTAAGCCTTTCAGATCTGCCTTCTGGAGCAACAGAGAGTTTTGTTCCTAATCCAGTTACCCCTGGGGATAGTTCTCTTTTGACTATAGAGACTGATGTGACCACTCCAGCAGGGCATTATACTCTAATCATTACTGGAACCGGAAGCCAACAGCATTCAACCCAAGTAACTTTAGTTGTGAATGTGCCGCCTTATGCGTTTAATTTGCTTTCCCCATCGAATGATGACACAGTTTCAACTTTACAGCCCACATTGTCCTGGGAGCAGGCAACTGATCCTGATCCAGAGGATAATGTTACTTATACTCTTTATTATACCTTAGATCCTGCGTTTACCACTTACGATTCTGTGCCGGGACTGGTAGATACTTCTTATCAGCTTCCAATTTTAAATGATGACGCTTTATATTACTGGAAAATTGTAGCCATAGATAAATGGGAAGACAGTACCTGGAGCAACCAGGCCTGGCAGTTTAATATTTATTATCCTGAACCACCTTTACCTTTCAGTTTAGTATATCCTCCTAATAATGATTCTTTAAATCAGACAAGTGTAGAGTTAAAATGGAGATCAACTACAGATCCAGATCCAGGCGATTTTGTTGTTTATGATTTGTATTACGATACTCATTCCGGGTTTCCTTCTCCCACCGTTGTTCCAGACTTAGCTGATACAACTGACACTATATCGGTTAAAGATGACAGCACCTATTTCTGGAAGGTCTTAGCTAAGGATACCAATACCTCTGGTAGATGGTCTTCTGTTTTCAAATTCAAAATTGGAATACCGGATCCACCTGGTGCCTTCAGTTTGGTTTCACCCTCAGATGGTGATACTGTTATCTTACACCCAACCTTAAGCTGGCAGACTGCGGCTGATCCTGATCCAGGGGATGTGGTTAAATATATCCTTCACTTTTCACTCGACAATACCTTTGCCTCTTTTGAAGCAGAAACCACTTTTAATACCAGCTTCACCCTCCCCGAGTTAACCAATGATACTTTCTACTACTGGAAAGTTAAGGCTATAGATTTGTTCGATTTAGAAACTTGGTGCACCGAACCTTACCTCTCTTTCTTTGCTCATAATGTAGCTCCAGACGTATTCAGTTTAATCTCACCAGATAGTGGAGAGACAGTTTCAACTTTAGAACCCACTTTGAGATGGAATCGGTCAACTGATCCGGATCCTTTTGATCCTATTTCCTATACCCTTTATTACTCCTTGAATGCTAATTTTGCCGAGTCTGTGGAAGTGAATCTCTCTGATACTTTTTATACAACTTCCACATTATTCGATGACACAGTTTATTTCTGGAAAGTGAAAGCAAAAGATTCGTATGGACTTTCAACTTGGAGTAACCAGTTGCACTGGAATTTCAGAGTCTATTATCCTGAGCCTCCTTATACTTTCAGCCTTTTATCTCCACCAGATGATATCACATTAAGCGACTCAACTCTGGATCTGGTTTGGCAGTTGACTCAAGACCCTGACCCAGAAGATATTATAGTTTATGACCTTTACTATGATACTCATTCAGATTTCTCCAATCCAACTATAGTGCCCGACCTTTCAGATACAACCTGTGATGTAACAGTCAGAGATGATAGCACCTACTTCTGGAAGGTTCTGGCTAAGGATACTAATACCTCTGGTAGATGGTCATCTGAGACCTTCAAATTTAATATATACGTCCCTGAACCACCCAATCCATTTAATTTAGTCTCTCCAGCAGATAAAGAGACAACTTTCACTCTCTCTCCAGAGTTGGTGTGGGAACAGGCAACAGATCCTGATCCAGGTGATTCTGTGCTTTATAATCTCTACTATACCCAGGATCCAGACTCTCTCTTTGCGAATGCTGATTCGGTGGTTGATTTGGAAGAGAACTCTCACACTTTATCTGAATTGGATTACGGGACTATCTATTTATGGAAAGTTAAAGCAAAGGATACTAATACTGAGGGTAGATGGTGTAATCAGCCACTCTGGAGCTTCTATGTCCCAGCTTGCATTAAGGGAGATGTGAATGGAGATGGAAAAATACAGCTTAACGATGTTATCTATATATGTAACTATCTATTCAAAGGAGGTCCTCCTCCTTGGCCAATAAAGCTGTGTGCTGATGTCAACTGCGATGGTGTCGTAAACTTGGCAGACGTCATCTACTTGGCAAATTACTTGATCAAAGGTGGTCCACCACCCTGTTAGATTAATTTTTTGAATAAAAAACCCTCGCTTGCTGCGAGGGCTTTTTATTCATTTTAGTTAACAATTTTTTGAAATTTACGATAATTGAAATTAAGAACTCAACCTTAGTTTTAAAAATAATTTTTCAAGAAAAAAAATATAAAATTTCGGTTGACAAAGAGAAAAAAAATTATTAATTCTACATTGAAAATAGAAGTTATAAACCTTTTTTCCTCAGGAGGTGAGGGATGTTAAAAAACAAGTATGTTTTAATTTGCTGGCTGGTTGTTTTTTTCGCTGGTTTTTCTTTTGCTGCTTCAGAAGGTGATCTTAACAAGCCTGATACAGTTAAAGTTGAGTCCATACCTGAAGTTGGATCCAATCAGTCCTTTGTGGTTTCAGTTACTGCGTTCACAGATCGGGCGTTGAGAGCCTTTCTTATCCCTTTGACTTTTCACAGCAAAGATAATCCTGACATCGCATGTGATTCCATCAAGTGGAGTAAATGGGTTTTAGAGGCAAATCCCACTATTGAGGGAACAAGTATTGACACTGTTAATTCTAAATTGAAAATGGGAGCGTTCTGGCTCGATAAAGGGCTTCCTCAGGGTGATGAGACACTGGCACGAATATATTTTCATACTGGACCTAAATGGAAAAAGGGAAAGGGTCTGGTGATCGATACCACTGTCTATTATCCTCCTTCTATAGGAGTCTCTCTTGAGTTTGTGGAGGAGAAAGAGGCAGAGAAAGAGGCACAGTCATTTAAACCTGTTTTTGTGAAGGGATATATAGGTCCGGTATCGAAGTAGCTTTACTTGATGAGGTATAAAAATATTTAGAAAAAGCCCCAGCTCAAAAAGGTGGGGCTTTTCTGTCTCAACGCAGAAAATCTCTGAGTATTTTATCGAATGTCACCAAAAGATAAGAGATTATGAAGAGACTATTTTAATTATGCTGAAAGATATTGAAAAACATTACACTTTTTTTGATCTGAATGGAGAAAAGATAGATCTAAAGGGGAGAAAAGCTATTGATCAATATAAAGAGATCCATAAAGATTTCTCATTCAATTTCACTTCGATAGTTCTGATCTCCGCAGAAAGGGGAGAGGATACCAAAAGATGCGTCGAAAGCATATTTAATTATACCCCTGAGCCCTTTGAGATTATAATATCTGATGTGGGTTCATCTGAGGGTACAAAGAAAATCTTGAAAGAGTTAAAAGGAGCAAATTCAAATATTCATATGATATGTAACAAGGATAGCACCGGGACCACCGGACAGAGAAATCAGGGAATTTTCCTTTCTTTAGGAGGGCTTTTGGTATTTATGGATAATGACGTTTTAGCTTTACCTAACTGGCTAAAATCTCTTAAAAGTGTGATCCAAAAGGATGAAAAAATAGGAGCAGTAGGAGCTAAGCTTTTGAAACCAGACAGACTCACTGTTTACTATTGCGGAGCGCATGCTGTTACTCTGGAAAAAGATGGGGAAATATACGGTATTGGATTGGATAAGGGAGAGGAACTATCTGAGTTGAGAAAAGATGATCCTATTCCCCAAGTGGAGGGTGAAGTACCATGGTATTCGACTACTACACTTTTGATTAGAAGGGACGTGGTCTATAAATGTGATGGATTCGATGATATTATAGGGGGGGAAGGGATATTCATTGCCAATGAGGACAAGGACCTTTCTCTAACCATAAGAAAAGAAGGTTTTAAAATCTGGTATTGTCCTGAATCCGAGACTATTCACAACCACGATTACTCTCAAGTTAACAGAGAAGACAAATATCATAAGCTTTACAGATTAAGGATGAATCAGATTGAGAAAGATACCTTGTATTTTATGAGAAAGTGGAATTTGACTTATCTCTTAGAAAGACTCCCCCATGAGGATAATACCAAGAAATTGGTGGGTAGCAAGTTGATTCCGGTCAAGCTTGATCTCTCATCTATTCCTTATTCAGATGATCTTGTTAGATTAAAATAGTTTTTAGAGGAGACTAAATTATGGCTCAAATTGAAAGCTCTATAATCATAATATCCGCCTTAAGAGAGAAACAGACCAGGGAATGTCTGGAAAGTATCTTTAAGTATACTGATGAAGGGTATGAGGTCATCGTGGTGGATGTTGGCTCATATCCGAGCACAATAGAATGGCTGAAATCCTTAAAGCGGACAAAAGACAATTTCAAATTAATACTTAACAGAGAATCCCTGGGGATATCCGTGGCTCGAAATCAAGGGATTGAAATTGCAGGGGGGAAATATGTCGTTTTCATGGACAATGACTTAATAGTTACCGAAGATTGGCTGGAGGAGTTAATTGAGGTCGCTTCAAGTTCAGAGGAGATCGGAATGGTGGGATCGAAGATTTTAAGGATGGATGATATGGTGCATTTTTTTTCCGGTTATATGGCGGCTGATTTTGATGAAAAAGGGAATCTAAAGGGGATGGGGTTGAGATGGCTTGTCCCTTATAAAAGATATGCGCCGGAGGTTACGATTCAAGAGGATGTGGAGTGGTATCCTACCACCTGTTTGTTAGCTAAAAGAGCCATCTTGCAAAAGATAGGGGGTTTTGATGAATTCCTTTTGACTTGTGAGGAGGATAAGGATTTGTGCCTTAGGGTTAGAAGGTCTGGTTACAGGATAGTCTACTGTCCGAGATCTGAGGTCTATCACAATCATGATTATAGCAAGGCGAACAGAGAAAATGAATATCACATGAAGTTCCGACTTCGAACAGGTCAAGCTGCTAAAAATCAAGCCTATTTTCGGAAAAAATGGAATTGCGAAATAATTTTCGAGAATAAATTGGACTATTAAAGAATATGAAGATTTCTTTGCTAATCCCCACTTACTGGGGCAGAGAGAGGAAAGTAGGGTACAAAGAAGGGGACGATGTTTATGACCACCCCACTCCTTTGGATGAGGAGAGAACTTTAAAAAGAGCCATCGAAAGCACCAATATTTTGAAGCAAAAAGACTTTCAGCTGGTGATTTTGGGGGTTTCTACTTCCCAGGAGATCGAGGATAAGGTGGAGGAGAGGATAAAAAGTATTATCAAAGAGTGCAAAAAGAACCTTAAGGTTAAGTTTTTCTCTTATTCACATCTTGAAACATTATGCGGGTTTTTAAAATCAAAAGGGAAAGATAGTTCCGAAGGATTCATAGAATTTGTTGACCTTCTTAAACTTCGAGGTTATTCCAATGTCAGAAATATGTGTTTGGTTGTTTCTCATCTTTTGGAATCTGATATTGCTATTCTTGTCGACGATGATGAGATATTTGAAGACCCTTTTTTCATAGAGAAGGCAACTGAGTTTGTTGGTAAAGAGTTTGAGGGGAAAAAGATATATGGTGTTGCGGGATATTATATAAATCCAGATGGGGATTATCTGATCAAAAAAGAGAGCTTTCCCTGGATGACCTTCTGGAATAAGACCCGGTGGATGAATCAAGCTTTTAAAGAATTTATCGGATGTGAGCCCAGGTTAAAACCTGCGCCTTTTGTCTTTGGTGGAAACATGGTTGTTCACAAAGAACTTTTTACCAAAGTTCCATTCGACCCCAATGTTTCAAGGGGGGAAGACATAGATTATCTTTTGAATGCCAAGATGTTCGGATACGATTTTTACCTAGACAGAAAACTTTGGATCAAGCATGACCCTCCTCCAAAAACTCATCCCAAGTGGAGACAATTAAGGGAGGATATCTATAGATTTATTTTCACCAGATCAAAAATAAAATCTCAGACTCCTAATCCAAATACGAAGATTGTTAAAACAAAGGAGTTGGACCCTTACCCCGGAAGATTTTTGAAAGATGATTTAGGAGAGCTTATCTTTAAATCAAATACAATGCTGGCAACCGATTATTTGGCTCAGAGCGACTTAGAGGGATACAGGGAATGTATGCGAAATATCTACTTAGCTGAATATGATGCACCTCCTAAATTCGATCCTTTTTTATCTTTTTTAAACCTTCAAAAAAAATGGGGAGAGTTAATGGAATATTTAGGGCGCAGTGAGGTCTCATCTTATATCGTGGAGAGGTTATCTTTATAATCAAAAGCAAGTTAAAGCCAAAATCTTAACTCTTTCCACCCCATTTTTTACTTGAAAAAGAGTTTTTTGCTTCTATATTAAAAAGAACAAAAGATTTTCTGTAAAAAATAAAGAAAGTTGCGAAACATTTTTTTAATATGAAAGGAAATTTAGAACAGGAGAATCTGAGATTAAAAAGGGCGGTGGAGGAGCTCTCGATTTTAAATGAGCTCTCAATTGCCATCGGGTCCACGATGAAAGTTGAGGAAATTACCAAACTGATCATCTCCAGATGTATCAAAAGAATTGGAGTTGAACAGGGAGCAGTAACCCTTCTAAAAGAAGATCGAGATGAGCCTTTCAAGACCTTTGTCAGAGTGATAGATAAAAAGCAAGAGGATATTCCATATAGATTGGGAATGAGCTTGTCTGGCTGGATGCTTAAAAATCAAAAGCCCCTTTTGATAAATGACATCTTCACTGATGAGAGATTCTCAAAAGTCAGTTTGGAAACAGGAAAAATCAAATCGGTTTTGTCAGTTCCCCTTAAGGTGAAAAATAAAATGATCGGTCTTATATCTTTGTTCAACAAAAAGGGGGAGGGTTTCACTCAAGAGGACCTGAGGCTTTTGTCAATTATTGCTATTCAATCAGCTCAGACCATAGAAAATGCTCGACTTTACGAGGAGGAGCGCAAACTTTTAGATTTAGAGGAGGATTTGCGAACCGCTTGGCACATTCAGCAATCCCTTCTGCCCAAAGAAAATCCTGTTATTGAAGGATTTGAGATTTTTGGTCTTTCCATTCCAGCTAAACAAGTTGGTGGGGACTATTATGATTTCATCCAGATTGATGATTCTCGTCTTGGCATTGCCATAGCAGACGTCTCTGGCAAGGGGACTTCTGCAGCTTTGCTGATGGCAAATTTGCAAGCCAGTTTAAGGGGTCAAGCATTGATGAGCCGTAATGTGAAGGAAACTGTGACCAAAGTCAACTTTATGCTCTCCAGATTTATGGATATGGGAAAATTCATTACCCTTTTTTATGGGATTTTGGATATCAAAAACAAAACCTTTACTTATACTAACGCTGGACATAACTTTCCTTTTCTTCTGGACAAGGATGGTAATATAAAAAGATTGGAAAAGGGTGGAATAGTTTTAGGAACACTTGATAATTTTGTCTATGAAGAGGAGACTGTGCAATTGAAGCCGGGCGACCTTTTGCTTTTATATACTGATGGTATAACCGAGGCGATGAACGAAGAGGATGAGATGTTCGAGAAGGAAAGGCTTTTAGAACTTCTTAAAGATAACCAGGAGATTTCTACGCAAAAGCTTTCCCAGAAAATTGTTGATTCTGTCCTCTCCTTCCAGGGGACCCTTCCCCAGGGTGATGATATGACACTGGTTTTGATAAAAGTTTGATTTTTTCGCTTTTCTGTTTATATATTTTCTTTTGATATTCTCGCTCAGCGAGGATGTTACATCTGTCTACTGCCTACTGCTTACTTTTAACTCTTTTCTCTTTATTTTTTAATTTTTCATTTTTAACTTTTAATTTTCAATTTCTTCAGCCTCTCCTTCGCATCCTCCACCTCAGGTATTCCCGGATCAGCATCCTTCCAGATTTCTAAGAATTCCTCGTATTGCTCAATAGCCTTTTTGGTCCAGCCTGATTTTTCATAAGTTATGCCCAAAAGGTAATAAGCTTTCACCGCCCAGATTAGCGTTTTTGCTCTGCTAATGTCATATCTTGAAAGTGCCTTTTCCAACTCAGTTACTGCCTGACCTAGTCTCTCTGATCCCAGGTAGGCTTTGGAAAGAAAGAACTGCATTCGGAGAAATGGATATGGGGCCTGCTTTTTCGCTTTTTCCAAATGAGCCACTGCACTTTTTGTATTGCCCTTAGCTAATTCAATAGCGCCGATGGCCAGCCAGTATGAACACATCATAATAGGATTCTTTCCCTCAATATCCCTTTTCAAACCGCGTGTGACTTCTTCAGCCTTGGCAATTTCTCCACTCTCCGCCAAAATACAGGCGTAAATATCCCGCCAATCCACCGGACTCCGGGGGTGAACATTTTTAAGAATCTCCGGCCAAATTTCAGCTTCCCTTAAAGCCGAATTCACATTTTTCTTCTCCCAATAGATACTTGCCTTTAAGAAATGCTTAAACGCATTCTGCTCTCCTTCCGCCTGCTCCATTCCATCTGCGGCAAGACCATCGTCCAAAATTTCAAGGGCATCCTCGAACTTCCCCTGATAAAGAGGGACATAAGCGAGATACGTTCTTCCCTGTGACCGAGTGCCTTTCTCACCGCTGGAAGAAAGTTTCTGATAGCAGCTTTCAGCTTTGGCATACTCTCTTTTAAAAAGATACATATGCCCCATTTTAGCCAGGGACATATAGAAATCCGGTTTGATCTCCAAAGCTTTTTCGTAAGATTCAATCGCCTGATCTGTCTTACCATTAAAAGCATAAAGATCGCCTCTGGTGTCATAGGGATTGGCTTCATCCGGTGCTAAGGATATATATTTGTTTATCGCCCAGATAGATTTGTCAAAATCGCCCATATGGTCGTAAACATAGGCAAGGAACTTATATGGAGGTTTATAGAGAGGGTCTATTTCAACGGCTTTGTTATAGTAGCGGACAGCTTCCTCAAACTGTCGCATAGCATAATGGCTTTGTCCTAACCAAAAAAACGCCTCTTTCTCATCGGGAAAGCGTTCCACTATCTTCAGCCACTCTTCAATTGCCCCAGTATAATCCCCGGACATAACTGCCTCCCAACCTTTTATATAATATTTCTCCTTCTGGCTGACTTTATCTGAGTAGGTTACTGCTTTGGCTATCATTTCTTTCCGCTCCGAACTCCCTATAATCATAGCCAGCCGATAATATGCCATAGCAAAGGTGGAGTCAAACTCCAAAGCCTTCTTGAAGCTTTTCTCAGCATCTGTATAATAAGCCTTATAAAAGTAGTCAAGTCCTTCCAGATAGTAGCGATATGCTTCCGGTGAATGGGTAGTAACATCTTTCACTGGTTTATCTACCTCCTTTCTCGCCCCCTCCGGCAGAGACAAATCGTTCTTTATCTCGGCACTCAACTTGTCAACTACCGAGAAAAGATCTTCGCCCATCTGTCCGGTCACACGTTGGGTGGCTAAGATTTCTCCGGTTGAGGCGTCGGAAATATCTGGGGCCAAAACCATGTTTGGTTCAATCTGAAATACACTGCCTGTCAAAATCCATTTCACTCCAGCCTTGGATGGCTTCTCGGCCGCAGGCTTTGAGGTGTGCTTTGCATATACACAAGCAAAACCCGCCACTAAACAGGCTGCAACCAAAACAACCAAGATTAACTTTTTGTTCATTTGTAGTTTCCTCCTTCAAAATGAACGATTATCAATTTCAAAAAAATCAGTCGATTTTTTGTTTTTTTAAATCACCTTCTTACAATGATAAAAACGATTGAGCCGGGAACTATAAAGGGGAGAAGCTTCTTTTTGGGCTTTGCCATAACACCAATTGTCGTCTCCTTCTGTAGTCCCTTCAAATCCGCTATGACCTCAGACGCACTCTGATACCTGGTGCTGCGATCTTTCTTTAATGCCTTGTTAACTATCCTCTGCAATCCTTCGGGAACATTGGCTTTGAACCTAGCCAATGGCTCAGGTGTCTCATTTATAATAGAATAGATTATCGCGGCTTCATGCTCACCTTTGAAAGAAAGTTGCCCGGTGATCATCTCATATAAGACCACTCCAAAAGAAAAGATGTCGCTTCGGTGGTCAACCTCTTTGCCTTGTGCCTGTTCAGGGGACATATATTGTGCGGTGCCTAAAGTCGTTCCGGTCTTGGTCAGTTTACTAACTCCTTTTAACTTAGCCAAGCCAAAATCCATAATCTTCACTTGACCTCGAGGAGTGAGCATGATATTGTCTGATTTTATATCCCTATGCACAATTTCCTTCTCATGTGCTGTGGTCAAACCTTCACAGACCTGTATACCAATATCTAATACCTTTTTTACCGAGAGTGTCTCCTTTTCAACTATCTTTTTCAAAGTCTTTCCCTCACAATATTCCATAACTATAAACATCTGTGACTCAAACTCATCAATCTCATGAATGGTGGTGATGTTAGGATGGTTTAATGCTGAAGCTGCTTGAGCCTCATGGACAAATCGAGCCTTAGCCTCAGAATCACACAAAAACTCCTGGGGCAGAAATTTCAAAGCGACGGTCCTTTTTAGCCTGGTATCCTTGGCTTTATAGACCACCCCCATCCCGCCTTCTCCCAATCTCTCTAAAACTCTGTAATGAGATATTGTTTTGCCAATCATTTTTCTAATCCTATCCTCTTCAGTAGCGCTTTGAACCTCGGATCCGAACGCAGGCTGTCGAAAATGGGATCCGCCTTGAGCCAAGACAGTCCGACAGAGCGATCCTCGTATGCCTTTTCCAGATATTCGAAAGTCAAGTTTTTCTTACCAAGGCCCAAATAGACTAATGCTATGTTGTCTGGAGGGACGTACCTTCGTTTAGACAGTTGCTCCAATTCATCGAGCACCTTTTGAGCTTCGCTCCTCTCTCCCGATATTGCATAAGCGTGTCCCAGCTCTGCCGTTACCCACGTGTTGCCTTCATCGAAGGTTTTCGCCTTTTGGAATGCCTCGATAGCTTCCTCATACATCCCCCTTTCCCTGTAAACCATCCCAAGGACATTCAGTGCTCCGCCGAAGTTCGGGTCCATCTCGAGTACCTTTTGACATTCTTCTATCACCTGGTCATACCGGTGAGTTCCGCAGAAGATAGCGACTGCGGACGCTACGCTTATGATCAACGATAGCGGATCAAGCTCTTGCGCCCGTTTGATCTCTGCAATGGCTTCCGCATACTGTCCCGTCATGGTTAAATGTTCAGCATACCACTGGTGAGCGGTCGCATAACCAGGGTTGAACTCAATTGCTTGCTTGAATTCCTTCTCAGCACCCATCCAGTCCCAATCGCTAAGCGTTTTGATAAATGCTAACGATGTATGTGCTTCGGCGAGTGTTTCCTCAATCTCCAGAGCCTTCATTACTGCTGCCTTCGCTCTTGGGAAAGCGTCCTTAGGCGGGAGGAGACTATATTCTGCAAGCAAAATGTGGGAATCAGCCATCCCCGCATAAGCCAGAGCATAGTCCGGGTCCTTTTCAATTGCCTGCCTAAAGTATTGGATGGCCCTTTCAATATCCTCCTCCGTCCTCTTGCTCCAGAAATAGCGACCCCTTAAGTACAGGTTATAGGCTTCTTGGTCGTCCGTGAAACGTTTCACGATTTTCGCTTTCTCTACTCCTAAAAGCTTGACCTTCAATTTCTCTACGATGGCCAGAGAGATTTCATCCTGGATGGCAAAGATGTCTTCTGGGCAGCACCCTTCACCTATGTTGCGATCGTATTTCTCTGACCAGAGATGGTAACCATCAGCTACATTTACGAGTTGTGCTGAGATACGCACCCGATTCCCTGCTTTCCGCACGCTTCCTTCAAGCAATGTTTTCACGTTAAGCTTCCTACCAATCTCGCGGATATCTATCTCTTTGCCTCTGAATGAAAAAGCCGAAGTTCTGGCAACCACGCGCAAATCCTCCACATGCGTCAGGGCATTAATAATCTCCTCTGCCATACCGTCACAGAAATACTCCTGCTCTGGGTCAGCACTCAAGTTTGTAAATGGGAGAACGGCAATAGAGGGTTGACGTCTTTTAGCAGAAGGTTGTTCTTTCATAGATTCGAGCTCCTTTCTGAGCTTTCTTAAGTCAACCAGAATATCACCGGCGTTCTGGTAACGTGAATCCGCATCCTTGGCAAGACCTTTGTTCACTATCAGCTCCAGTTCCGTAGGCACCTCGGTTCGTAAACCAGTAATCGGCTCTGGCTCTTCATTCAAAATGGAATATATCACCGCCTGCTCATACTCCCCTTTAAAGGGCAATTGCCTGGTGATCATCTCATATAAAACCACACCAAAGGAGAAAATGTCGCTTCGGTGGTCAACCTCTTTGCCTTGTGCCTGTTCAGGTGACATATATTGTACAGTACCTAAAGTCGTTCCAGCCTTGGTCAGCTTGCTAACTCCTTTTAACTTAGCTAAACCAAAATCCATGATCTTGACTATTCCCTCGTCGGTCAACATAATGTTATCTGATTTTATATCTCTATGAGTAATATCCTTCTTGTGAGCAGTATTCAAACCCTCTGATATCTGAATGGCAATTTTCAAAGTTTCTTCTATGGAAAGCTTTTTTTCTTTAATCACTTCTTTTATGGATTCTCCTTTGATATATTCAATAGAGATGAAACATTCACCCTCCACTTCATCAATCTCATAAATTGTAGTAATATTGGTATGATTCAACGCTGATGCAGCTTTGGCTTCATGCACAAACCTCATCTTGGCTTCTTCGTCACGCAAAAGATGTTTTGGCAGAAACTTCAAAGCGACTATCCGATCCAGCTTGGTGTCCTCGGCTTTGTAGACCACCCCCATACCGCCTTCTCCCAATTTCTCTAAAATTCTGTAATGAGATATTGTTTTTCCAATCATAGACCACACCTCCCGCTTTCGCCTTGCTTCAGCGGGACAGGCATCCCACCCTCGCCTAACTTCTCTAAAATCTTATAATGAGAAATTGTTCTCCCATTCATACCTTCTCGCTGATTGAGCTTTGACTACACCCTTAATAAATTGAGAAACTACTTGATTGTCAACTAAAAAAGTAAAGAGAAGGAA
>JAUWYR010000063.1 GCA_030615745.1 Candidatus Zixiibacteriota bacterium
CTCCTTCTCCTCATATAAAGTGCCCACTACATAGGCAGCTAAAACCAAAAACCCTCCCCAGATAACCAGATTAAAAAAAAGCTTCAAAGTTGAACCAACTTCCAAAAATGAGGCTGAGTCTAATATCGCTATGAAAGTAACCAAACATACCACAAGACAACTTGTGAAAATCGCCTGCTTTTTCCCCAAAAAGTAACCAGCTATAAGAACAGGAAGATAATAGAAATTCAAAAATGCTAACTTCTGCAAAACAAAATAATTGGTGACAACTATTGCCCCGATCAACCCTATAAGCAAAAGCTTTTCAAAGTGTCTGCCCAAAAATTCTTTTAACTTCTCCATTTTTAATTCCTCCGAAGTTAAAAACTTATAAGACTTATCTGAGTTCTGTTTTGTTATTTTTTTTATCGGTATATTCCCTTTAAAGTTTATTCAAAAGATGAGTCTGAAGATTAAAAAAATGCGAGGTCTCTTATAGGTTGTGTCAGGATTTTTTATAGGTTGTGTCAGGACCTCAGTCCTGACACCTTTTTAAGCATCAAGAGTAGAGCTCCTGACGCAATTATTAAAGCGTAAATCTTTTCTGGCAGGGGAAAGGGATATTTCTAAAGATGTAGTTGGCTAAATGCATCAAATCTGAAAGCCCAACTTTCCCATCGCAATCCAGATCTACGCTTTCGAAATCACAAGGAGGTGGACCTGATTTAAAAAGATAAAAAGCTAAATAGATAATATCAGCCACCTCCACCCCATTTTCATCGTCTGCGTTTCCCAAAAATGTAGTGTATTCCAAAGCTCCCAGATCGACTCTTTCATTTTCACCCAACAAAAGATCAAAAACACCTGCTTTCCTGCAAGGAGAACCACATAAAAGCTGGTATAGATTTTTATCTGGATTTAAAAAAAATGGGTCTTGTGAAAAATTATAAAAACTATCGCAGGGGGTTCCATTGAAATTTTCTCCCCAAGATGTATCTCCCACCCCGGAGGGACAACCAAAAAAATTGCCCCCTTTATTGTTCCAGACATCGTTATAATTTAAAGAGGGTAAAGAGCCATCCTTACAAAAAATCCCACATCCATTTTTGCTATTGCACACGATATTGTTTAAAAGCTGAGGATGGTAGCTGGAACCGCTCAAAACCAAACCACCACCAACTTCAGCATAGTTTCCAACGATTGTATTATTTGCTATTAAGCTATTGCAATTTCTCTGGTAGATTCCGCCCCCATAACCAGCGATATTTTCATAGATCAGATTTTCCCTTATAACCCCGAACGATTCTACAGAACTATATTCTCCTCCACCATTTTCTTTAGCCTGATTAAAGGCAATTATGTTGCCAATTATCTTGGTAGAAGAGTATGTGGTGTATATTCCACCTCCATTCACCTCAGCGTAATTATCTGTGATTTCATTTCCGACTATCAAAGGGTTTGCAAACTTACAAAAGATACCTCCTCCTCTGTAACTAGCCTCGTTGTCAACAATCCTGTTGTTGAGGACAGTGGGTGAGGAATCAAAGATGAAAATTCCTCCTCCCACTACTCCTTCATTTTGGATGAAAAGGTTCTCAACTATCTTTGCCCGGCACGCTTTGTACATGCAAGCGATCCCACCTCCGAAATGATCTTTGTTTTTCGTTATTTTATTATTTCTTATAATAGGTGAGGAAGAACAATAAATACCACCACCATAGAAAAACTCGTCAATGCGAAAACTTCTGCCATTCTGAATAGTGAAACCAGCTAAAACCGAATTAGAATCCTCTCCTGATACAAAGACCACCACACTTTTTTCACAAGAGCCATCGATTATAGTGGAGTCAACAGTCTTTTGATCTTGGTCAAATATGAAGTCGCTTGCAACCAAGATTTTTTTGCCCGAAAAATCGATGTTTTCATAATACAACCCCGGTAAAACCAGAACAGTATCCCCATCAAAAGCACTATCTATCCCTTTTTGAATGGTTGAAGAATCAGTCGGAACATAGATTATTTTTGCGGTAATTGCCCCTGGAAAAGCCAACCAGATAAATAATAAAAAGAAAATGACAAAATTTAGGTATCCACAGTCAGCTCTTGGTTGTCGGCGTAGTTTTGTAAATAACACTCTCAACTCGGTAGCTCCTTTAATAAGAGATCGACCAATTCATCTCTGTTCTTTCTTGTCACCTCGAGTATTTTAACATCACTCCTTTTTTTAACCTTATCGCCAAAAGGATGCTTTACCGCCATAATTGTTCCCAACACAGGATTTTTCGAGTCCAAAGCTCTCCAAACAATATCTTGAAATCTTTTTGAAAAAAGCTCCATTTTCCCAATCTCATCTATCACAATGATCTTTTTTTGTGCTAAAGCCTCTTCAATCTCTTTCACCCCGATTTTATCCAGGGTATTTATCCCCACACCATATTTTCCAACTCTAAATTTGCTTTTGAAATCCTTATGAGATAAAATCCCTTTGCGACCGGAAAGAGTAACAATCATAAAACCAACTCTAACATTATCCTCCTTTATCTCCTCAGTATAAAATCCACCTGCTTGCTTTTTGAGCTTCTCAATTACTTTTTTCAACAAAGTGGTCTTCCCCACTTTTGGTAGACCAGTTAAAAGGTAGTTCATCTCAGCTTAACCTTTTTGTCAACGGATGGAACCAATTAAACAGATTTACCTTTTTCCGTCTACTATTTACTACCTACTGTTTACTGCCTACTGTCTACCGTTTACTGTTTACTGTCTACCGTTTACTGTCTACTGTTTACTGTTTACCGTTTTCTGTCTACTGCCTACTGTTTTTTATCATCTACCTGAAAAAGGTTGACTTTTCGGATTTATTTTGAAATAATAGGTTCATCCTAAATTTTCTACGATAAATTAACTTTGTCTTTTAATAAAATATTCGACAGAAAAATAATCTTGACTTTACAAAAACATCCTTGTAAATTCCAATAAAATTTTTTTTAACAAATCGAAAACAACTAACAGGGAGAAAAAAATGAAACTTCACTTGACCGCATTAGGCTTTGCAGCAGGAATAATCTGGGGAGTCTGTTTATTTGTTATCACTTTAGTCTCGCTCTCTTCTGGATATGGAGATAAATTGCTTAAAGGAGTTGCATCGATATATCCTGGTTATTCAGTAACTGTTGGAGGAAGTTTTATTGGTCTTTTGTATGGATTTGTGGATGGATTTATCTGTGCTCTTATCTTCGGTTTAATCTATAATGCCATAGCTAAAGAAAAACCATCTGCCTGAAGCCTCGATTTGCTCTTTTTTGCACACTATCTCTTGATGCGTCCGCATTTTTAATCTTGGTCGAGGTGTAACTTTTCATTTTCTGCGGACGCCGAAGGTCAAGAGACATCAAGAGATTTGGGGATAGGTTCATCTATTTTCATCTGCTTAACTTTTCTCCATTTCCTGATCACTTTGATATAATCGTCTAAAAGTCTTTTTTCTGCCTCAGATAGTCCTTCAAGAATTGGGATACCCACTCTTAAAAGTGTCCTGACAATGTCAGCCATTGTCCGGTCATACTTTTTAGCCAGATCCGAAATCTTTTCTTTGAGCTCATAGGAGACAAAAATATTTATGCAATGTTCACCCCTCGTTTTTTTTATCCTCTTTTTCATTTTGAATTTTGAATTTTTAATTTTTAATTTTTAATTTTATTTGACCATATGTTTTTTTTGATGAGTGATTAAAATCTGAGGAGTTTTGATATCAACTCCATAGTCTTTTTTAAATAACTTAATCAACCTGCTCCAGGTCTGATTTTTTTTCTTTTTTTTGATCAACTCATCCAAATTTTTTTTGTGCGGGCTTTTGCAGATGATACAATCCATATCTTTTGCGGACGCATCAAGAGATAGTGAAATTCCAAATCTTTTTTTGACAAAATTTTTTAAGACAAGTTTTAATTTCTCTGTTGCATCTTTATGGATTTTTTCTAATTTATATTTTTTCTTGCCCAATATTTGAGAGATTTTTTCATAGGAAAAACAGTCATAATAAAAATATTGAATGAATCTTTTTTCCTCCTCGTTTAACTTATCTAATGCTTTTTCCACTGTGGTCTCCAATTCTATATCTCTTGATGTCTCTTGACCTTCGGCGTCCGCATCTTTTTGGGAATCCGAAGGATTCGCAGAAAAGAATAGGTCTTTTTCAAAAGGGGAGCAGAAATCGACCTTTCCTTGTGCCCATTCTAAATATCTAATTCTCGGTCTTTTTTTCCTTCCATATCCTAAAGAGCAGGTGTAATAATCCACAAAATGATTTCCAAACCTTCTGTCTTTGCGAGAAGCAAAAGAGTTTTTTTTATCAGTTTTCATCTCAGCAAAAAAAGTCTATCTTTAAAAAAAGACAATCACTTTTCTGTCACCTGAAATCACTTTTATTTCACCTGAAGCTGGGCTCCCTTTATTCTCTGTTGATCTTAAGACTAACAGATAGCTGAACATCCGTTCAGAGCAAGTTTTTGAACTTTAGCAGGAAATAAAATATTTCTTTTGATTTTGAAACTCAATCCCTTATATTAGCGTAAGTTTTAAAAGATTGGTCATCAAAAAGAAAGGGGTTTTTCCCGAAGGATTCATAGAATATGAAAAATAAAGAGTCTCGAAATGGTAGTATAATTGGTGGGTTAATACTTTTGGGATTGGGAATTTTGTTTTTGTTAAACAACTGGGATATTCTTGATTTCGAAGAGAGTTGGCCTTTAATTTTAGTTATCATAGGTATAGGTCTTATCATAAAAGCCTCCAAAAAATCAAAACAGGACAAAAACCAATTTTGAAACCGCCTACCTATTCGCTCAGGATCTCTTGATGCGTCCGCAAATGAAGAAAGGCATCCTGCCCACTATAACTTTATTATTTTTCCTTTTAATCGGCTGGCCCTTACTATCTTATCTGGTTATGAGCCAGGCAGAGGAGGAGATTACTGTAGCACTGGTCAACCCAACTATCCAGCTTTATCTTCCAACCATCATAATAGAATCTTTAATCTTTTTGTTAATCTTTTTAGTGCTTAAAAGAGAAGGAGAGAATTTAAAAGTTGTGGGCTGGAGAAATCTCACTTTTCAAAACATTTTAATAGGCTTTGTTTTCTTGATATTCGCAAATTTAGTCCTTTTAATAATCACAAAACTTTTCAGTGTAACCCAGCCTGCTGAGATTAAATACCTTCTGCCAAGAAATACAACTGATAGAATATTCTGGACTTTAATGTCATTAACCGCAGGAATAGCTGAGGAAACTGGTTTTCGTGGATACGTTTTAACAAAGCTTAATCTTTTTTTTAAAAACTGGTGGGCAACTGTTATAATATCCTCTTTTTTCTTCGGGATAGGGCATTTTTATCAGGGATTGGGAGGAATGATCCTTACCGGGGTTTATGGGCTTTTGTTCTGTCTCCTTTTCATCTGGAGGAAGAGCCTTTACCCTGGCATTATAGCTCATTTTTTACATGATGCCTCGGTTCTTTTCATCCCGATCTAAATTAAATAGTTGCGTCAGGACTGAGGTCCTGACACAACAAAAACGTGGATCGTTAGTCAGGGGTGCCCTCACCCCTGACTGATTAAACTTTCTACTCAGCGGGGATGTTATCATCCCCGTTGAACTTGACCTTAACCCTTACAATTTCATCGAAATATCGATAGATGGAGCTCCCAGTTCCACCAAGCTGGGCTAAATGCCCAGCCCTATCATAAAAAATTCAGATGTAGATGTAGGTCGGATTTCCAAATCCGACTATAGAAAGTCGATTTTAGAAAATCGACCTACTCTTCTATTTTACCAAAACCATCTTCCGAGTCTTTTTTTCTTCCCCTGTTTTAAGCTGGTAAAAATAGATTCCAGAGGAAACTTCATTGTTAGAATCATCCTTTCCATCCCATTTAGCTTTATGTTTTCCAGGTCTCAAATCTTCATCCACCAAAGTTTTGACTAACTGACCCCTGATATTGTATATCTTAAGGGTAGTGGGGATGGCGGGCTTGCCCCTTGCCCCTTGCCCCTTGCCACTAACGTGGAAGGGAATTTGGGTGGTTGGGTTAAAGGGATTGGGATAGTTCTGAGAAAGCTCAAAGCTTGCAGGTAAAGATTTGTGGTTTTCCTCATCTACATTAACTGTGCGATAAGTTATTGTTTTGGCAAAAATATCAAAACCGTGGCCAGTTATACGATTGTCAACCCATGCTGAATAAATATAGCCCATTGACAAGGACACATCCGGGGTCATCTGAATAGCATAGCTTGGTTGATTTAATCTGGTATTTGCTCCTGTTTTTATTCCATTGTGCTCAAATACCTGATAATAGATATTAGGCTCACCTTCTCGGTAATCTGTCCATACTACCACAAAATAGCTGTCAGGGTCCATATAAACCTCAGGGCTTTCCGGATAACTCGTAGTATCATCGGTGACTAAGATATTTCCCCCTACAGGTGTAACGGAGGAATCATAAATTTGCGCATTGATTGCCTTGGTAGATTCTGAACTTACCCAGACCACCGCAAAATCACCCTTTGTATTCATACCCAGGTCGAAATCCTGTTTAGCAGGGTCGGTGCTGTCAGCGGAAATAGCAATATTACTATCGATCTTTGTCCCGGAAGAATCATATCTTTGAATATATATCCTGTGATTATTATTCCGCTCATCATACCAAACTGCCGCGAAATTCCCTAAACTGTCAGTGCCAACTTTGGGATAAATATGATCCACATCCTGGTCGTCATCGTTTACTTTGAATGACGAACCTTTGGCTGTGCCATCTCCATTATATCTTTTAGCATATATATCTCTTATTCCAGATTTTATGGCTGACCAGACCACTACAAAATCTCCATCCCAAAACTTTGCAACCGAAGGTGTGGCGCAAAGAGACTCAGAGCTTACGCAGAAATTATCTCCATCCGGATTTCCGAACTGGTCGAAAAGCTGTGCATATATATTTAACCCATTTCTTTGGTCTTCCCAGACCACAACAAAATCATCATCTTCTGATACTGCAAGATCCGGAGATGATTGTTCAACTAACAAGGGATTATCGTTAACTTTTTTATCATCGAATAATCCTGTTCCCCATCGGTTGAATTTCTTCAAATAGATATCTGATTTACCTCTTCTTTTATCCTCCCAGCAGATTATAAGATTACCATCTTTATCTGTTGCCAAAGTTGGTCTGTTCTGCATCGCTCCTGTGGAATCCAGATTTAGCTTCAAATTCATCCCCAGCAAACTCCCATCGGAAACCCTCTGGCAGTATATGTCATCATGTAAATTCCTTTCATCCTCCCAACTCACAACATAAAAACCATCCTGATTCACAGATAAGCTAACTTTCTCTCTTATCCCGGTAATTGAAAAATCAGAAATCATTGTGTTAATTCCCACACGAGTTCCCGCAGTATCAAAAATTTGATTGTAAATTGCCCACCCATCCCTTAAATCGGTCCAACAAACTACATATTTCCCTTCAGAATATGAACCCACACAAGGGTCCCACTGATAATCAGAGCCCAAATC
>JAUWYR010000044.1 GCA_030615745.1 Candidatus Zixiibacteriota bacterium
TAAAGAGTTCAAGCTTGGGCTTTATCTTGGGAAAAAGCTGGGTTCAGGCACTCCTGATTTTTTTAATCTTTTTATTACTATCTAAATTAGTTGTTTTGATATTTAACAAAATACTTAAAAGACTTACCGAAAAGACCAAGACTAAATTAGATGACCAAATAATACAGATATCGAAAAAACCATTGCAGGTGATTTTCATTTTGATAGGAGCCCTTTTAGCCCTCCTTCCACTCAAGCTTGCGGAAAGCTCTTTTCAGATCTTTAAAAACATCATTGTGTCGATTATCATCTATCTCGCCTGTGTATTCACCGTTCAAACCACCCATATTCTTGTAGCAGACTTCTCTGAGAAATTGACCGGGAGAAAAGATTCCACTTTTGGCAAGGGTGTTGTTCCATTGATGGATAAACTTGTTGGGGTTTTAATCGCCATCATAGGATTTTTGCTGATCCTATCTCAATGGGGAGTTCATATTGGTCCTTTTCTTGCCACTTTAGGAATAGCTGGAATAGCAATAGCTTTAGCACTTAGAGAAAGTTTAGCTAACATCTTCGGTGGAGTATCGGTCATTTTGGACAAGAATCTAAAAGTGGGGGATAAGGTGAAGCTTGACACAGGGGAGTTCGGTATTATTCATGATGTGGGACTGCGTTCTACCAAATTAAGAACCTTTGATAATGAGATCATTATAATTCCCAATGGGCAATTGTCCAATACCAGAATCAAAAATTACGGTCTACTTGACCCTAAGATAAGGGTAGTGATTAACTTCGGAGTAGCTTATGGAACCGAAGTTTCTAAGGTGCAAAAGGTGGTTTTAGATGTAATAAAAACCATTGATAAAACTTTGGATGACCCAAAACCCTCTGTTGAATTTCTTGAGATGGCTGATTTCTTTTTAAAATTTGTGGCTAAGTTCTGGATAGCTAACTACAACGACCAATATGGGTGCATGCTCGAGGCAACAAGAAAAATCTATGATGCTTTAAACAAAGAGAAAATAACCATCCCCTTCCCTACTCGGACAATTCATATGGCTAAAGAATAGAAAGTAGGTCGAGAGTGTAATCTTTGCAAAGTCAGGAAAAGATTTACGCCATAGAGCAGCTCGTTCTGGCTTCTTTTTATTTTCCTTGACAATATGTTTATTTTTATTATCATTCTTAAACTTAGACAGAGTTCCAAAATGCCGTAGTAACAGAGGCGTAGATGCACAGTCGATGAACAAGTCATTACGCTGGAAATTAGAGAACAATTAATGTAAACCAACACTGAACTTAAAGGAGTATATAAATGAGCAACAAGGCTAGAGGTTTTAAGATCAAAATAGGACCACAAGGACTAGAAATTGAAGGAGATCATAAAAAAGTCACCGAAGAATTTAAGAGGCTACAAAAAGAAGGACTTGGGGAACTAAACGTTTTAGTTACTCAACCATTGGTCGAAGAGTCTAAAGACAAGGGGTTGGAAAAAAAAGAGACTAAATCTGAAAAGGACAAAATCGGTGCTACACTATCAGACTTAGCAGTTCGAGATATCTGCACGAGTGAAAAAGAATGGATTCTTTTATATGCATGGTGGTTAACCGAAAAAGAAGGAAAGAATACATTTGGTTGGAAGGATATTAAGGACAAGTATAGCGACTCAGGTCGATGGACTAAATCAAGGGGCAGCAATATTACAACAAATATAAAAGGCTGTGTAACAAAAGTCTGGTTTACCAAGCTAAAGGAAGACACTTACGCCTTAACCGAGTTTGGTCGAAAAGAAGCTTTGGGAATTACAGAACGTTCATCAAAGCCTGGCTCAGTAATTAAAAAACGAAAAACAAAGAGCAAAATGCAGAAGAAAGAAAAAGGCGATAAATAGGGGTATGTAATTGAAACAAGAAGTTATAGGTGTACTAGCTTCAAAATTCAAAATACAACAAGTAAAGGCGCTTCTTAAACATTTCAATGACGCAAGGACATTTTATTCTAGAAGAGATTGGGAACATGCAATTTCCAAAACTGGTAAATTTGTCGAGGTAGTTCTTAAGTGTATACATTATTTTACTACTGGTAATTATATAACTACTGTAAACGTTGGAAAAGAAATAGATCGTTTACAAGGTTTACCTAAGCAATCCTTCGATTCTACATTTAGATTATTAATTCCAAGGGTATGTCGAGTGATATATGCCATAGCAAGTAACCGAGGAGCTAGGCATGATAAATCAGACTTCGATCCCAATCCAATGGACGCTTCTTTATCAGTAACAAACATGAGCTGGATTTTGGCAGAACTTGTACGATATTTTCATCCGGGTCAACTATCTGCTACGGCTGCAAAGGATATTGTGGATTCTCTAGTTGAACGTAAAATGCCTTTAATTGAGACGGTGGATGGTCTTACGTACATTCATAAAAAGGGAATAAAACCGCGCGAAATATTATTATTAAGACTTACAATGATATACCCGAAGCGCCTTACTCGTCAACAGTTAGTGGACACAGTAGAGGCACATGGATTTTCAAAGCAAAATGCACGAACTACACTAAATCTTTTAAAAAAGAATCTTTATGTACATGAAAACCAAAATAATGAATTAAGGCTGTTGCAGCCTGGGTTAATTGAAGCAGAAGATATTATGAAGGAGTAACGCGCCTACCATAAGATATTAAGAGGGCAATTGCGTTCATTCTTCGTTATCAACTACTTAGCTTGAGTATTAGCCAAGCAGTCACCAAACCCAGAATCTCACCAATCAATAATAGTTTAAACTTCATCCAAAAATCTTGATTCTTCCGTTTCTCTTGTTTCATTTCTTCAACGCTTTTTTCCAGATGGCGTAGGTCGTTTTCGATTAGTACTATCTTGGTCTCAAAGCTAGTTCTATTTTTTTTTGGTCACAAGTATCACTTCCTCAATTCGTAACCTTATGCTATTTAAAAGATTAGTTAACTACTTGGAAGAATGACACGAAGGCAAAAATCTTTCGAAAAGTCTCTTAATTGACTAAAGTTTTTCTTTAATATGCCAATACTAAAAATAGACGGTATTACGTGTCTATTCTTCCAGAAGGTTTTGGTTTTTACACCAGAACCTTCTACTTGTTATATCGGCAAAGTCATAAAAGGCATTACACCTTTACCAATTCACTCTTTAAAAAGCTATTTGCTAATATTTAGAAGAATTTTTTAGAGAGGAATTATTAGAGATAAAACCCCGCCTTTTTGAGGACAATTTTTTTTGAAAGAGATTTTTTTTATTCTTTAATCTTAAATTTCTCATCCAACTTTTTCATCTTCTCAACAATCCCGCCGTACTCAAGCTCAGAGTAAGGAAGCATTGCGCATCCGGAAAACCCTTGACGCCTTAAATCTATAGCCTTTTGAGAAACCTGGTCTCTTACATGATCCCAGAAAGGATGGTCAAAGCAATCCGCTGGCTCGGTGAACTTCCCCTCTCTCATTGAAAATGCCTGAGCAGTCACAACCGGTGGTCCATCAAAAAAGGAGATAGTGGTATTAGCTTTCGACGGCATCAAAGGTCCGTTATGGCTACCTCTCATAAATCCAGCCACAAAATGTCCGATGTTGTAAGGAGAAAGAACCTCACCTATAGCTGGAAATCCACCCTGGACTCGCACCAGTGCAACAGGGTCATCCTTTCCTGTGTATTTCCCTGCGATATTGTGCAGTTTATAGAGCAAAAGGACTACGATATCGCAAATATCCTGAGGAGACGAAAGCATTATTATCCTGTCAGCCTCGGTGTGGGCAACGTCCATTATAACGAACTTGAATCCTGCTTCCATTTTGGGGAAAAGCATAAGTCCAGCATTATATATAGGGTCTGCAAATGCCAAATATAATGGTAGATTGTAAGCGCCTGACTCAGTTTTATCAGCGGCGAAGAAGATAAATGACTCATTTGGTCTTTCCTCAAACTTGATCTCAGCCACAGCAGGACCCATACCCTTGACATTTCCTGAGAAAGCATCTTTTAAAAGATCCTGCCCAGTTCCGTACAAATGTTGCATTTTTCTAACCTCCGTCACCTAATTTCCTAACAGAAATTGTATAATAATAAAAATAAGAAAAGCCAGAGCGTAAGGAAGCCCAATCTCTATTTCTTTCAACCGCAAGCCGCCGTTTGCATAATGCTCAATCTTATATTTAAATATAAGGCCTTTAAATATATTCTCTGGTAACTTCATAGCTTTTCCTCCTTGCTTGGTTTGATATGACCTTCGATACTGCCGATGTCTTCTTTGATTATATTTTAGGTTATTTTCATTTTCAATCCTTCCACTTATTTTTTTATTAATTCTATATCCATAATTGCTACGTGAAAAATTTTCACCTTTATATTTTCCTCTTATGTATTCAATCACGAACCTCTGATTGTCTCGTAAAAGTGCGCTGATATCATAGAGGATAAACCCCACGTTTCTCTCATTACATAGGAAAGTATTCTTTAAAAGGTCCTGCCCTGCTCCATAAAGCCCTTGGATTTTTGCAACCTCAGTTCCCTTAATGAAAGCGTCCCAGGCTAACTTGTGAATGTCAGAGTCGAGCTTTCCCTTTTGATGGGACATAAGAATAGCAACGTCATCCCCGGTCGAACTTGTGTAAAAATCCTTAATCAGACCTTTGCCCAGCCCTTCTGTTTCAACATGCTCCTGCACAGCCTCTTTCAATTTACGGCTGGGCTGGATATGACCCCCAATACTACCAATGTCTGTCTTGATTATACTTAAGGTAATTTTCATTTCAAATCCTTCTTTAAATGTTTACCCTTTAAAAGTTGACTTAATGTTACGCACTAATCACAAATATATTGCAAAAGTTATCTTATCGGATTTTTACGAAAAAATAAAACAACTGGTATAAAAATAAAAATCCCCCATGATCTTCCTTTAGAAAATTACATCCGAAATTCGGTGATCTTAAATTATGTCAGAACGAACTCCATTCGTGCATTTTTAATAATTAATTTTAACCCTTTTAATATCAATTAAAGAACCATTAGATTTTTCATTTCAAAAGTCTTTTGCACCTCTCGCAGAAATCGTGACTTTTAATATCCGTATCGCGCAGGCTATTTGAAAAATGCATCACACATTTTGGATCAGGACAATGAGAAAGACCAAAAGTATGCCCCAGCTCATGAACTGCCTCCTTCAAAACCCTATGTTCGAATAATTTTTGATCTTCAGGTAAACCGTAAAAGCCTTCCCTTAACCGAAAAACAGAGATAACACAAGCTTGTCCATCAGTATAAGCCTCTCCAAAAACAAAGTATTTCTTTCGCCAGGTCAGCCTGCCCGGCCAGGAGGGACCTGGCGAATACAAGTTGTTCAACTTTGTTAAAAATTTCACAAAAAAACTTGCTTTTCTATTCTCTTCCTCATATATTAGATTTGTCCAAATAAAAGGAGTTGAAGTGAAAATAGATTTAAAATATGGCAACTCCCATAAAACCTTAAACTTACCTGATAAAAACCTTTTAAAAGTCCTGGAATTAGAGAAAGTTTCAGGGTTTGCTGACGTTACTAAAGAAACGATCGAGGCTTTGAATAATCCAATCGGCTCAAAAAAATTAGGCGATTTAGCAAAGAATAAAAGAACAGCAGTTATAATAGTTTCAGACTACACCCGTGGCACTCCATATAAAAGAGAAAATTACAACATCCTTTTGACTTTAACAGAGGAACTTCATAAAGCTGGAATAAAAGGTGAGGACATAAAGTTTTTGGTCGGAACAGGTGCTCATAGACCACATACAGAAAAGGAGAACCGGGATAATTTTGGAGATGAGATCGTTAAAAATTTTGAGGTTATCTCTCATGAGTGTGATAAAGACTACGTCTCATTAGGGAAACTCTCCACAGAAAATGAGCTTTTGATTAACAAAATAGTTTTTAAGTCAGATTTAGTAATCCTCACAGGACTTATCACCACCCACTATTTTGGAGGATATTCAGGTGGAAGAAAAGGGATCTTGCCTGGTGTTGTCGGAAGGGAGACTATAAGGAAAAATCATGCTATGGTGTTAAGGGATGGAGTGGGTTTGGCTAAGATAAAAAAAAGCCCGATCTCTGAGGAGATGGATGAAGCAGCAAAAAAAGCCGGGGTTGATTTCTTGTTAAATGTAGTGATAAATGATAAAAAGGAGATCGTTAAAATTGTCGCAGGGGATTTAGAAAAAGCTTTTCTTGAAGGGGTTGAAGCTTGTAACAATCTATATGAAGTTGTGGTTGAACATCCCTCCGATGTAACCTTTGCCTGCGCTGGAGGTTATCCCAAAGATGTTAATCTTTATCAGACAATGAAGACTCTAAACAACGCAAAGCAAATTACCAAACCAGGTGGCACCATTGTCATAATCGCAGAGGCAAAGGAGGGAATCGGCTCTGAGACTTTTGACCAATGGCTTTATGATGCCTCTTCCTTAGATGAGCTTCTTGCCACTCCAGAAAAGGATATAACAGTGGGTGGACATACCGCAGTAATAAATTCTAAAAATTTAAAGGAGTTTGATGTCTTAGTTGTATCAGAAATGGATAAAGAAACGTTGGAACAGAGGTTTTTCGGATATGCTAAAAGCTTAGATGATATAGTAAAAAAAATCAAAGCTAAGCATGGAGAAGATTTCAAATCTTATGTTTTACCTCAGGCAGGTTTGATCTACCCTGTCTTGAAAGGGAAAAAATAAAAAAATTAAAAAAGGAGTAGAGCTATGCCGGAAGTCGTGGTCAATGATGAAAAGTTGAAAAATTTTACCTCCCAGGTTTTTCAAAAGCTTGGGGTATCCAAAGAGGATGCAGATATTACTGCGGAGATTTTGGTGGAGTCAGATTTAAGAGGAATTCCCTCCCATGGAGTAGCAAGACTATTAAGGTATGTTAATGGAATCAAAAACGGTCTTATGATTCCAGATGCAAAGCCAGAGATTGAGAAGGAGACCCCTTCCACTGCTGCGATTAATGCTAATAACAGCTTAGGACAGCCAGCCGGGTATTTCGGAATGAATTTAGCTACCCAAAAAGCCAAAAAAACAGGATTGGGTTTTGTGACAGTTCACAACTCTAATCACTATGGTATCGCAGGATATTATTCAATGATGGCTTTGAAAGAGGGAAATCTAATCGGTATCTCCATGACCAATTCTGCTCCTCTGGTTGTCCCAACCTTCTCCAGAGATATGATGATCGGGACCAATCCTATATCAATTGCTACACCTTGCAACAAGGAAAGACCTTTTGTCCTCGATATGGCAACCTCAGTTGTTCCACGTGGGAAGTTTGAAGTATATGAAAGATTAGACAAACCTGTTCCCTTAGGCTGGGCTGTGGATGAACATGGAGTTCCGTCAACTGAGACCAAAAGAATCATAGAGAACATGGCAAAGACTCTGGGAGGAGGTATTCTTCCCTTAGGAGGAGCAGGTGAGCTTTTGTCCGGGCATAAAGGATATGGACTTTCTGTGATGGTCGATATCCTCAGCGGTGTCTTATCTGGAGCAAAGTATGGTCCTAATATTAAAGCAAATGCTGGTGGAGAGAAATATATAAACGTGGGTCATTTCTTTGGAGCGATAAAAATAGATAATTTCATTGAGCTGGACAGGTTCAAAAAGACCATGGATGAGATGCTCCAGACTTTGAAAAATTCCAACAAAGCTGAAGGAGAAAAAAAGATCTATATTCACGGAGAAAAGGAATTCGAGAAATGGGAGGAATATAAAAAAAGTGGAGTTCCTCTACAGGAGAAGGTGGTTGAAAGTCTGAAAAAGATCGCTGAGGAAACAGGGGTAAAATACGACCTCTAAAAATTACAATTAAAATCGTGGCAGTCAGGTCCCCTGACCTGACTGCGTTCTTCCAGCCAAGTCAGGGGACGTGGCTGGCACTCGGCAATATTAATTTATTTCGTTGCAAAACATAAGAGGTTAACTACTGTTGATTTCAAATGAAAAAAAATCTTATAAAAGATTTAGAAAACTTGGTAGGCAAAGATAAAATTTTCTCACATATTGAAGACCGCTTTTGCTATGCTTACGATGCTACCAACAACTTCTATTTGCCCGATGCTGTGGTGATTCCAAAAAGCACAGAGGATGTAGTTAAAGTTGTTAGATATGCTAATCAGAACAAAATCCCTGTGGTATCGAGAGGATTAGGATCTGGATACACCGGAGGGTCTGTTCCGATAAAAGGAGGAATAGTTGTTAGCCTCGAGCAGATGAATAAAATCCTGGAGATTAACAAGGAAAAAAAATATGGTATAGTTGAATCAGGTGTTATTGCATCTGACTTTGCGGATGAGGTAAAAAAGGAAGGTCTATACTATCCACCTGACCCCACCAGCCTGGAATACTCTACCTTGGGTGGAAATGTAGCTGAGTGCGCTGGTGGATTAAGAGGCAGAAAATATGGGACAACTAAAAACTATGTTTTAGGATTAGAATTTGTCTTATCCGAAGGTGAGGTTATAAAAACAGGTCTTCTGTCTTCTCTTGATGACGATTTATATGATCTTGAGGGGCTTCTTATCGCCTCAGAGGGAACTTTAGGTATTATCACTAAGATAGCCTTCAGGCTTACCCCTCTGCCATCCTATAGTGAAACTGTGCTCGCAGGATTTGACCGGATGGAGGATGCAGCTCAGGTCGTTTCAGATATCACTAAGGCTGGGATTGTGCCATCTGCACTGGAGTTCATCGATGGGGACACTCTCGATTGTGTGCTTGAGTATATCTCAGTTGATTTCGTTCAGAAATCAGACGCGGTTTTGCTCATAGAACCAGAAGGTGAAAAAGATGAGGTTCAAAAGGAGATGGAAATGGTTAGAAAGATATGTGAAAAGAACAATGCGAAAAGTATTAAGTCAGCTGAAACAGAGGATGAAAAAGAAAAACTATGGGAGGTAAGAAGAGCCTCCTCAGGCGCTCTTCTTCGCTTGGCACCTACAAAGGTTAATGAGGACGTCTGTGTTCCACCCAGCCAGTTGCCTAATCTGGTTAAGGGCTTAAAAAAGATAGGTCAGGATTATAGAGTCACTATAAACACATTTGGACACGCAGGAGATGGAAATCTGCACGTTAATATAATGTGTGATAGAACAAACTCTGAGCAGATGGAAAGGGTAGATCAGGCAGTAGAAAAACTTTTCGATTTAACCTTGAAATTAGGTGGAACCTTATCCGGTGAGCACGGAATCGGAATAACCAAATCTAAATTTCTTGAAAATGAGGTCGGAAAATTAGGGATTGAGTTGATGAAAAAAATAAAGAAAGCCTTTGACCCCCAGGGAATATTAAACCCAGGAAAGATATTTATATAAAAGCAAAAGATGTAGCGTCGGGCTTCATGCCCGACGTTAAAAAGGAATGCAAAAACTTGTTTTTGCAAAGCAATCCATATGGATTGCACTCCAAAATAAAAACTTCTTTTATGATAATGTAGGGGAGCCCCTTGTGGACTCCCTTAGGACGGGAGGGGACCCCGATAAATCGGGATTTCGCCAGACTCAACAAGCCCCTCCCCTACACAGTCTCCTTTTACTGATAGCCCATGTTGCCCCCAACCTGGGTAAAAAAAATCCCACCTTGAGGGCAAGGTGGGAATACTCTGGAGTGTCAAGCTTCAGCTTGACTTCTTTCGCAGTGTGGGGAGTTTCCTCCCGACACCAAACGAATTGTCAGGAGGTAACTCCTGACAACATTTGAAAAAATCTTCTGGAGTGTAAAGCTTTACAGATAAATCCCAGTTCAACGGGGATGTTATCATCCCCGTTGTTTTCTCTTGTGGATGATAACATCCCTATCTTATAATTTCACGCAAACCCGAACTTTTTCTTCAACTCCCTCTTCACTACCTCAGGCACGAACTCAGAAATATCCCCGTTAAAACGGGCGATGTCTTTGATCAAAGATGAACTCAAATAGGTATACTTCTCTGAGGGCGTCAGAAAAAACGTCTCGCAGGAAGGAGCGAGATTACGGTTCATCAATGCCATCTGAAACTCGTATTCGAAATCGGAAACCGCTCTTAAACCTCGCAGGATCGAACAGGCGCCGATTTTTTTCACAAGATCAGCTAAAAGCCCTTTGAATCTCAAAACCTCTACCTTATCCATATCCTTTAAAGTCTCTTTAACCATCTTTTCCCTTTGTTCCATTGTGAAAAGACATTCCCTTTCCTTCTCAACGTTATCAGCTATTGCCACCACAATCTTGTCGAAAATACTTAAGGCTCTTTTTATCAAGTCTATGTGCCCATTGGTTATTGGGTCAAAACTTCCAGGATAAACAGCTATTTTCATTTCTACTCCTTTTTTATAAAAAAGGAAACGACTGTGTCACCTACTCTTTTTTCCTTTATTAAAACTAAATTCTTTTTTTCTTGTAATATCTCCTTTTTATGATGCTCTAAGATAAAAATTCCATTTTTTTCCAAAACATCTTTTTCTGAGATTAAATCTAAGACTTTCGTAACAATCTCCTTCTGATATGGTGGATCGCAAAAGATTATATCGTATCTCTTGATGCATACGCACTCTTCTTTTTCCAAACTTTCCCTTCTGATAAATTTTAAACTATCCAGCTTGAAAGTTTTCGTTTTGTCCTTGAACTTCAACTCCTCTAAATTCTTTTTGATAATTTCAATACTTTTATGTGAAGAATCGACAAATGTGACAAAATCTGCACCTCTTGACAGAGCTTCTATTCCCAGAGCTCCTGTTCCAGCATAAAGGTCTAATATCTTTTTACCCTTGATTTCATCTTTTAAAATATCAAAAATCGAGGTCTTAACCCTAACTGAGGTAGGTCTGATTTTAGCCTTTTTTACAGATTTTAGTTTTTTCCCTTTAAACTCCCCACCGATGATTTTCAATAATGCTCCTTTCCAAAAGTCAATCTATTTTTATATAATCTTTGATCAGCTTAAATTTTTTCTCTCCAATTCCCTTTATCCTTTTAAGCTCCTCAATTTTTTTAAACTTTCCATTCTTTTGTCTATATTCTATTATCCTTTTGCTCAAGAACGGACCTATACCGGGCAAAAACTCTAACTCTTTTTCGGTAGCATAATTTATGTTAATTTTATCCTTTAAAGAACTTCGCTTATTAGTTGAATCATAACCGCTTACGGAATCAACTAAGTCCCCTATAACCAGCTCCGGGGCAAAGGAAGGATTTTTGCTTTGGTATAAGGTTATAAGACCACCGATTAGCAGTGCGGAAAGCAAAAATAAAATCGCTTTGAGCTCTCTTGGATTGAAACTCGGAAATCTAATCATACAAAATTTTCAATAGAACCTTGCCCACCTGCTCCAAACTTTTAGGACTGCATTTATCCGGGGTATCTTTTGTGGTGTGCCAATAAGGGTAGTCAAAATCTATTAAATCAACACAAGGGATCCCTGCGGAGATCAAAGGAAGATGGTCATCGACCATAAAGTATTTCACCGAATCTTTGAAGCATTCCACTTTCAGTTTTTTAGCTAAATCCCAGATCAAATCGACTATATCCCTGGCATAGAGGTCAGAATAACCCTCCTTATAGATGTTTAAATCCTTATCACCAATCATATCTAAAAGGATGCCGAATTCCGGACGATAATTTCCCAAATTTTTAGCAAAAAATTTTGAGCCAACACAGAATTCAACACCTCTTTGTTCTGACCCATAATCCTCTGCATCAAATAACACGATGTCCACTCCCCATTTGGGTTCTTTTTTGCTGATAATAGAGGCGATTTCCAAAAGAACAGCAACACCGGAAGCGCCATCATTCGCTCCTAAGATCGGCAGTTTTTTCAATTCCGGATCAGTCTCTTTATCTGCAAAAGGCCTTGTATCCCAGTGCGCGCATAAAAGAATCCTTCTGGTCTTTTCCGGATAAAAAGAAGCAATTATATTAGTTGAGTTCAAATCCAATCTTTTAAGAGAATCGTAAAAAGAAAACTTTTGTTCTTTTACTAAATTAGTGTAGCTTCTCAAAATGTCAAGTAAATATTCTTTTGACATCTCGTGAGCTTCTGAGCCAGGATATCTTGGACCAAAAAGACACTGTTTTTCAAGATACTTAAAGGCGTCCTCACCATCGAATTCAGGTGAAAAAGACTTTTGACAGCTAAATAAAAAAATTAGGAAAAAAAGGAAAAAAAAGTTTTTTTTCAGTTTTTACTCCTTTTAAAACTTGAAGTAAATCCAGATACCCAATCCCCGAGTATGTCGCTTCAGATCAGTCTTTTTGTCATGATAATCTATCCAGGTGAACTTCAAACCACCATTGACCTGATTTGAGAAACTATAACCAGCATTTCCTTGTATGGTTAAAGTGTTTTGATCGTTTTTTGTATTAAAACCATGAGGTGGAATTGCGCTTTCTTCCTTCGAAACCTTTTTGGAAATATCGAGATTTAAAGTGACGCTGCTTCTGAATTTGATCTTTTTTAATAATGGAATCTTTAATCCATAAGGTGCTGAAAAAGAATATTTTGTGTTAAGGCTGTAGGAGGTCTCATAGTTTTTAGTTGTGGTATTTGACCCGCCCGTTTGTCTTAAATCTTTATCCTCGGTGATGGTTTTGTCTATTTTTATAGTTGTATTTATTCCATTTTTCCAGTTCAAAGTCAAAGATACTAATGGATAAAATCTAAGATATGTTTTTTTCTTAATTGGAGATTTTGTCCTTGCCTCCTCTTCTTTATCTATTTTTTTTGAAAAGCTTGTGCTAAAAGAAGAGGTTGAGATGAATTTCTGGAATAACTTAATTCTTTCAACGTTGCTTACTCTCAAGGTGAGATCTGGGAAAGTTTGAGTTATCTTCCTGGTTGGAGTTGTGGATGACGAGGCTCCTCCAATCTGCTTGAAATAACTGAAGCTAAGTTTTACACCTCGATAGAGACTAACACCGCTTTTAGCACTGTAACTTTTGTTGGTGCTCGAAGCATCTCGAATTCCCTCAAGTGAGCCGGAAATTAAAGGAACTCCGATCTTATCGGTTAATCCAAACTGATAGGCTAAAGAAGGACGGAAAAATAGTCCGCTCACAGTAGACGTTGTTTTACGGGTATGATTGAAAACTGGAGAATCAATTTTTTTCATCAAACCGCTAAACAGATTAAAAGGCTTAAATAATCCCTTTTCGGTTTTAAGGCTTCCAAAAAGCTTGTTCAGATTGAGGGTGAAATCGAACTTCCTTGTGTTGGAGTTCTGGACCGTGAGAGTATAATTTTTCTGGGGATCTGTTTTTTCATTATAAGTTGACGTAAATGAAAATTTGTTTGTAAGAAAACCAAGGATTTGAGGAGAATAATCGAATTTAAAATTCTGAGACCTTCTCAATTCTATTCCAAGCTTTGCCTCTTTAGGGCTAAGTGAGAATTTCAAATCTTCGTCTTTTCTTATATCTCTGGTTGTATTAAAACTATAGTTAACATTTGAATTATTTAAAGGGTTCATGGAAAGGTTTACATTTCCAATAAAATCACGGTTATACTTCGAAGTTATATTCCCTCCACTATTTAAAGAATAAGATTTGCTTCCCTTCACATCTCCACCGACTTTAAAAGTTTTTGGTAAAAAACTTAGTTGGAGCTGGGTAAAATATTTGGGTATAAAGAAAAGGGTTGACCAACCAAAAGGTTTTACTGAGATTTGTTTTCCCGGTGAAAGATCATAGCTTGCTCCAAACCCATAATTCTCAGTCCAGGAAACAGGCACATTGGGAGAGGTGCTCTCAGTCTTTTGATAAGTTATCCGGTTAATGTTAAGCCTTTTTAAAGTCAGTTTTAAAAACCAATTGTCTGTTTTTTTATTAAACCTCGGACCAAATCCAATCGATTTTCTGACAGACTTAGTCTGGTAATCTTTTCTTCTTTGTTCTGGTAATTCAATATCCGAGCCAGTCTTGAACTTCGGCAACGAAAGATCCTCTGACCAGCTTAATGAGAGAGGCAAAGAGGTCTGCCAGGAGGGTGGTATAAATTTATGTAAACTTATAGTTCCACTAATTCCTAAAGAAGAACGATAATCTTTACTTATATACCCCTTTTTCTCCATATCTGTTAAACTTTTGAATTCGGAATCATATCTGGAAAAACTTATATTCCCACCGGTAACGAGATCAGCTAAGTTAAATGAAATGGAGCCTTGTGTAGCAAAACCTGGTTTTTTGCGCACATCTGCCACCCCAAGTTCATCCACCCAGATCTCGCCATAAGCAGGATTTGAATCTTTATTGATTATACCCATAGCAAAATAACTTACCTTGGAAAGAGTTGGGTTCCCTCTGATTCTATAAGGCATCTGAGAGATTGTATCTGAACCTTCAGGCATCTCGAGCTTGAGCACAGTTATTTTGTCGAAATCGATCTCCATCTCATTCCAACCAGGTAAAACTTCAGAGAAGTATTCGTAATAGTTGGTGGAATCAGTTCCCATCTTGAAGAAAAACTCTAGATCAGAAATATTCTCAGGTCCGTGGATCCACAACTTAATCTTTTCATAATTAGTGTAATTCTCAGCTTTATGCCTCAAGATCCTTTCAGCTATTCCCATATGATTGGGTTTAAGATTCTCAAACCTTAAAACCAAAGACTGCTCTTTTGCTCGCACCTTGGTTGTTCGATCCAAGACACCTGCAACACCTGGAGGAGGGTCATAACCGAGATTTTCATGGGTGTTGATAACGTAGATCTCGAATGACTCATCAGTTTCAATTGAATCATCAGCAAAGCTGTCAGCCTTAAAAACACCCAACGGCTCCCATCTATTACCTACTAGCTGAATTGAGGCAAGTTGGATCACACAGGAATCTTTATGACCAGAATAGCTAATCCACATTCTGGCAAACTGAATATTATTCCAATCAGGTGAACCCGCCACAGAATCTGGAAGATCGAGTGGAAGTCTATAAAGTCTCCAACCATTGCTATAGGTGCCCTTCACATACTTAGATTCAATAGCTGTATCAGCTGATAGATCAACTGTAAACTCAAAATAGTTGTTAGTCTGATCTAAACTTCCGTTGTAGTTTATATCCTCAGTATCAGGGCGCCTCCCCCGATCAGGATCATCTCTGTTCCCCTCAGTGCCGCTAATATGGGTGTAATCCTTTCTTTGGTCCCTTGTGTCACTATACCTCCAATCATCGCCCGAAGGGTCATCGTAGTCAGGGAAACTCTCTTTTTCCTCAGAGTTAAACATTCCATCCAGTCCAGTGTCTTCATCTTCATCCAAAATCCCATCCCTCTGTCCAAGCCTCAATTTATCCTCTGTATCAAAATTTCCATCTGAATCTATATCCTCGGAGATCTGACCCAGATCAATATGTAATTTTGCGCCATCCCCTCTCACCCATATCTCTAAAAATCTTGCTCTGGTCTGATCATAGTTTCCATAAGAAAATGCCCTCATCACACCGTTGCAAGAGCTTTCAGGTTGATTTGGGTCAAATTTTCCTGTGGCGCTATCTATTGGTGAGTGAGATCTTTTTGGAAAGAAAACCATACTAAGCACATTGGTTCTATCCTCACCTCTGCGAGCCTCCTTATTAGGCCAGATCTCCTGAATTAGAACTTGCTCATAGGGATTATACCAATACATCCTTCCCCTCTGCCATAAAGAGGTATCCGGAAGGGAGGAGAGAGTCCAAACTCCTCTTCTTATGCTCAGATCTGTGTATTCCAATGCTCCCTCAAAATCGTCAATAAATGCTTTGTTTCTCACATTTGGATTAGGTAAAGAGCCCGCCATCTGAGCGTTTACTCTAATATTAGAAGGACTTTCGGCTTCAACTAAGGGGAGCGCATCCACTAATTGGGTCAAAATAGGTGGAGACAAAGAAAAGGAAAAATCGGTTCCCCAGACAAAATTCTTCACTGGCTCTTCACCCACCCTTGGCTTCTCATCCTGAGACCTTTCAGATTTATATAAAGCGATAGCACCAATTCTTGTGTTTTCACCAAGGCTATAATCTCCTTTTAAACCGAAAAGGCTTTTTTTCTCTGGCATGAAAAAAGGCTCATACTCAAAATCAACAGTGATCTGAGCATTTGGATCTAAAGCCTCATTTGTCAAAAATCTTATCTGACCAAGCTCGTAGTAAATATCATAATCTTCACCTTTTGTAAGCTTACGCCCATTTAAAGTAACAACCTCAGACCCCTCAATGATATTGGTCTGACCTAAAGAATACTCTGTTTTTCTTGTTGTTGACTCAACATATATATAATACTTGCTTGCCTGACTTATTTCTCTGTCGTTATTACTTGTATATATTTCTCTAACTTGAGGAGCAAGAGTATCCCCTGGTCCTGTGGTAAAGCTTCGGTCTGTTGCGAAGGGATGTCTATCAGGAAAGACCAAATATCCGCGCACAAAATCTATCTGGCGGATGTCCAGAATTCCATCTGCTCCAGGATTTCCTCTGGTATCTATTTGGTCTAAACCCAGAATCTCGATATATCTTTTCCCCTCTTGATAGTTTTTGTCCTCGTTAATTCTCTCCGCACCTTTAACCCCCTTATAAATATCTATGACCAGACCATCAGGATCAATGTTTCTTGTTCTCAAAGAGTAGACATTTCTCCACTCATACTCCCAGGTGATATGCTTGGGCGAAGAGATAGATGGCTTTAAAAGCTTTAAAAGAAAAGATGTGTCCTGGTCTGTGCTTCCGGTGTTACGGTGCTCCAAGTTCCCAACTGTGTGAGTATCGCCATTAGCGCGCAGAACCTGGTAGTAGACAGCTAGGACATCATATTTACCAAGACTTGTGGATAATTGTATATATGGTAAAGTTGTCCCAATCAAGCCCGAACCTAATGTCAGTGTATCCTTTGTCCGATGCACAAAATATTGGTCAGATTCCAAGGGTTTAAATCTTTTATATTCGAACTCCGCTCCACTTGTGTCGCACTCGCATTTTCCAAAAGTAGTGTCACAATTATCAGGGTTAACCACTGCCAAGCCATGGCGATAATCGGAGTTGGAATTAATACTATTATTAGATACATAAACCGCGATATTGACAATGCTGTCTCCATCTTGAAAATCATTGGGCAACCATTTTATTTTTTCATATAAGTTCGGGTCGCATAATGAAGGTTCATATAAGGATTGCTCGAAGCCCAAAAAATAGAAGGTCCTTGCAATGTAGTTATAATCTCTAATAGGGTCCATTTCTTTGGTCTCTGCACCTGCTGCAAACTCAGACTTTTTTGTAGCCCCTTTCTCCTGGCTGGTTATCAAAGTCAAATCGAACCCTCCTATCTTTGCCTGAGCTTTTATACCAAAAAGTCCCTGGACCTTCTCGCTATAACCAACAAGTCCACTATTAATTGCTAAGCTCACGTTTCCTGCCTCGATACTTTGAATTATCTCATCCTCATCACCAGTGTATTTCAAATGTAATCTATTGGAAAGGTCGGTCTCCCTTTTAGAGTCCTGGTCTACCTGAACTGAGATTTTGCTACCTATGGTTCCTGAGATTGTAAATTTAGATTGTTGCTCCATTTTAAGTGAGGGAAATTTAGTTTGCTTTGAGGTGGCTGTGCTTTTAATTCCCTCCTCCCAGGTGGAGGCGCCTGAGAACTCAATTTTTCGATAGCCCGAAACCTTAAGCCCTGGTCCTCCTTCCCCTATTATTTTCGAGACCAAAGGTGGAAATTTAATAGGAATCTCAAACTCAAAAGGTCCACGAGATCTTCTCTGACCACCCTTTGTTGTAAAGGAATTCAGGTTTGACCCGAAGCTTGAATCAAGTTTAGTTTTACTATTTTCAAGAACGTATTTATCCAAATCCATGCTAAAATCAGAAATTGTGGAGAAAGAACCGATCTTTCCCTCTAAAAAGACTCTGCGATTATCATAGTCAATCCCTACACTTTTTGTAAAAGTGAACTTGGATTTGAGCAAGGGTAAAAATGGGTTTGATATAGATAAGCCTTTTTCTTTGGGGGGATTAAAAATAAACCAGCGCATCGATTTGACCGATAAATCGGTCCTTAAAGCCTGGGCTATTAAGGGGGTTTTAGCTAAAAAACAAACCGCTAAGGATAATGCAAAAATAAGTCTTTTAGCGGCTTTTAAACTTCGCCAAGAGTGAAGCATAAAGATTTACACCTCTTTTTCTTCTCCTTAGATATCCTCGATAGGCAACCTCCTTTGGTTAAACTTTAACTTAAGTAAATAACTTCTTCTTCTAAATCTACATTAAATTTTACTTTAACCTTCTTCTTTAAGATACGGGCTAATCTCTTTACCTCTTTGGCTTTTGCATTCTTAGAATTTATTATTATATTGGCATGTTTTGAAAAAACTTTAGCATCTCCAACACTTAAATTTTTTGCGCCAACCTGGTCTAAAAGATAACCGGCTGAAAGGCTTTTATTTTTTATATTTTTAAAGAAACATCCGGCAGATGCCTTATCATAGGGTATTGATTTTTTCCTTTTCGTCAGGTTCTCCGCAATTTTTTTAACGATTTTATCTTTTCCCCCTTTTTTAAGCTTGAAAACAGTCGATAGCAAAACATCCTTTGTTTTTCTCAATTTACTCTCTCTATAATCGAATTCAAAATATTCCTTTTCCACAATCTCAATATTGCCAGAAGAAGTCAATATAACAGCTTCCTCCAAAAGCTCTCCTATAGATTTTCCAAATGCGCCTGCATTTCCAAAAACCGCACCACCTACTGTTCCAGGGATACCAGCACAAAACTCAAAGCCCTGAAGTGAGTTTTCCTTTGACAGATTCACCAGATCTTCTAACCAAGCTCCTGACAGGCAGGAAATCTTAGTGTCAATCACGTCTATTCTCCTACAGTCATTTTTAATCACCAGTCCTCTGAAACCTTCATCACTTACCAGAATATTACTCCCGTTTCCTAAAACAAAATATGGCATATTAAGCTCTCTTGCAACTAAAACAGCATTGACCAACTCATCAATTCTTTCAGCTCTGAGGAAAAAGTCCGCTTCTCCTCCGATTTTAAAAGTGGTGTAAGGTGCTAAAACCTCCTTTTCCTTTAAGTTTTCGCCTAAGATACTTTTGAGTTCTTTCCGAATCTTTTTTGTTTTAGTATCAAGCATTATTTCGCTCTATTTAAGATATAAAAAAATGAGAAAAAAGCAAGGGAAAAATGAAGGTTTTTTCTGTCTTTTTAAACCAGTAATGGGCAGGCTCGAATTGATTCATCCTCTTTTTTGCACAGATAGAATATGTGTGTACATAGATCAGTAGCCCCATGTTGCCCTCAACGTGGGGTAAATAAAAAAAAAAACCCACCTTGCGGGCAAGGTGGGATTACGATTTCTATGAAGATTCTATACAATCGGAGCTATAAAGGCTCCTCTACGCGTGGCAGAGGGTTTATCCCTCTGTTAAATTTTAAGCCTCAGGAGTATAGTTTCGACACAACTAGTTAGCAAAAAGATTATTTTGCGTAAATGAGTATTTCGCAACCTGCCTGCCCGGCCAGGGAAGGTTGCGGCTACCTATTAAATTTTTGGTGTTGTTGCTGCATTTTGAATGCAGCAAGGAATTGCCGAATTACAAATTCGGCAACAACAAATCGGAAAATTAAGAAGCAAGGATAAAGTCCTTGCCTATTATTATGGATGGAAACGAGAAAAAGCACGGATAAATCCGTGCCTACAAACCTACCACCTACAACCTATTACCTACAACCTATCACCTATCACCTATTACCTACTACCTCCCAATAGCTTTATAATACTTCGCTTTGGCAATCAGATAATCTGTCAAAGCAGAAAGATAATTTGTCTGAGCTAAGGTTAAAGCAAGCTGGGTGTCCATCTCCTCTAAGCTGGTGAGCAAACCTTCTGCATACTGGATTTTGGCAATCTCCAAAGCTTTTTTTGCCTGATTGACATTTTCTTTTTGAGTAAGTATGTTCTCTTTAGCCAAATTTAAATCTGATATAGCCTGCCTCACCTCAAGCTTTATCCCTTCCTCCATCTGTTTTTGTAAAATATCCAACTCAGCTAAATCTGATTTAGCTTGCTCGATTCTTGACCTTGTCGAAAACCCATCGAACAAAGGCATACTAACTGATAAACCAACTTTCCAGTCATAATCCCATTCCTGCACACTGTAAAAAGGATTCATATATTGGAATGTTCCAAATCCTGCTAAGGTAGGTTTATTTGTTGCGCGCACAATATTCAAAGCCACTGAGGCAACATTTTTTTGTAAATTAAAAGATGAAATCTCCGGTCTTTGCTTTAAAGCATAATCCTCAGCTTGAGAAAGATTAAGTTGAATCGGCTCAAAAGAAAGTTCGCCCTGAAGCTCAATCGGGGTTTTTAGGTCTATTCCTAAGAGATTTTTAAAAGCATTTGTTCCTAAATCCAACATATTTTTAGCCTGAATAAAAGGAGGATAAGCATTGGACAACTGAACCTTCGCCCTCAAAAGCTCAAATTCTGATGCCTGACCAGCATAAAATCTTGCCTCAACTGTTCTCAAATGTTCCTTTAGGTTATCTATTGCCTCCTCTCTGACCCTTATCAATTCCTTGGCTAAAAGTAGTTGATAGAAAGAAGTTGTTACCTCAAATTCTATCTGTTGCTTAGCTCTTTTATATTCCTGTTTAGAAGCTTTATGAGAAATAACTGATATATCATAACTATTTCTTATCTTACCCCAGGTAAATATGGGTTGGGTTAAGGATAAACCAAGATTATAGTTGTCGTTAAATCCTATCTCTACTTTTTCAGACATTTCAGGCGTTTCAATCTGAAAACTTGGGATAACACCAAACCTGGTGTAACTTCCCTCAAATGAAAGCCTTGGGAAAAAGCCTGAGCGTGCTTCATCTATCTGATATTGTGCTTTCTTGATTTTTTGTCTTGACTGAAGAAGGCTTTTGTTATTCTCTTGTGCGAACTTTAAACTCTGCTTTAGAGTTAAAAAGAGTGTGTCTTTAACCTGTGCA
>JAUWYR010000037.1 GCA_030615745.1 Candidatus Zixiibacteriota bacterium
TTTTAGGACTTTGGATATTACCGGGACGATCAAGTTACCTGAGGGTGTTGAGATGGTTATGCCGGGTGACAATGTTAATATGGATGTTGAGTTGATATCCCCGATAGCCTTGGAGAAGGAGTTACGTTTTGCTATAAGGGAGGGAGGAAAGACAGTAGGAGCTGGAGTTGTAACTGAGATAATAGAATAGATGCAAGATCAACGGATGGAATGGATTGAGAGAAGATGGGTTGGAGTATAAAGAATAGTTGCGGATTGAGATTTTTGGAAACCAACAAATTTAAGGATTAAATAGTATATAAAACGTATACTTTTTAAGATTTTTGGCAAAAAATTTGAAGTGAATAGATGAACGGACAGAAGATAAGAATATGGCTTAAGGCTTACGATCACTACTCTTTGGATAAGTCTACCAAGGAGATAGTCAGGACCGTTACCAGAACCGGTGCTAAGGTCTCAGGTCCGGTTCCTTTGCCTACTAAAAGGACATTATACACCGTTTTGAGGTCGCCTCATGCGGATAAAAAGTCGAGGGAACAATTTGAGACCCGAATCCATAAAAGACTTATCGATATATATGATTCAACTCCGCAGACTGTTGACGCTTTGATGAAGCTTGACCTTCCAGCAGGTGTGGATGTTGAGATTAAAGTTTAGGAGTAGGTGATAGGTGATAGGTAATAGGTGGTAGGTATGGAAGGAATAATTGGAAGAAAGATTGGAATGACAAGGATTTTTAATTCAGAGGGTGAGGTTGTTCCTGCAACTGTGATTGAGGCTGGCCCCTGTTACGTGGTTCAGGTAAAGACTAAGGATAAGGACGGGTATGAAGCGGTTCAATTGGGTTTCGGAGAGAAAAGGAAGTCACTTTTTAATAAGCCGATTTCTGGTCATTTTACAAAAGCTAAAATTGATCCGAAAAGATTTTTAAAAGAGATGAAATCTAAAGACATTGAGAAACTTAAGTTGGGTCAAAAGATAAAAGTTAATATATTCTTTGTTGGGGAGAAGGTGGATGTTACTGGAATCTCTAAGGGTTTGGGTTTTCAAGGAAGTGTGAGAAGATATGGATTTAAAGGTGGACCTAAAAGCCATGGTCAATCGGATAGAGAAAGGGCACCTGGTTCGATTGGAGCAAGCTCTTTTCCTTCGAGAGTATGGAAAGGTCAAAAGATGGCTGGAAGAATGGGAGGAGAGATAGTAACTATCAAAAACTTAGAGATAGTTGAGGTGGATGAAAAGAGAAATCTTTTGGTGGTCAAAGGCGCTGTTCCCGGAAAGAAAAATTCTTTTCTCACAATGAGAAAATCTAAAAAGGCGAGTTTGATTACATGATAGAAGTTGATCTTTATAACCAAGAAGGCAAAAGGATCGATAAGTTCGAGCTGAAAGAGAAAATATTTGCTCAGCCAATCAAGGGTGATTTGCTTTCCTTTTATGTGAAGGCTTATTTTGCTAATCAACGTCAGGGGACAGCGAAAAAGAAAAGCAGGTCAGAGGTTAGGGGAGGAGGAGCAAAACCATGGAGGCAGAAAGGGACTGGCAGGGCTCGTGCTGGAACTATCAGATCCCCTATCTGGGTTGGTGGAGGAAGAGCTTTCCCCCCCTTGGTAAGAGATTTTTCTATAAAGATACCCCCAAAAGTAAAAAGGTCTTTATTGTTCTCAGGCTTTTCAGCTAAGGCTAAGAAGAAAAAAATTAAGATAATAGAAGATCTTTCTTTGAAGGAACCGAAGACAAAAAAAATTTACGACCTACTTAAAAATCTCGGATTAGACAATTCCAAATGTCTGTTTTTATCAGATGGGAAAAACGAAGCTTTGTCTAAGTCCTGTAGAAATATAAAAAATCTGGTTTATAAATCTGCAGTGCTTGTTAATCCTTATGATCTTTTGAACTGTGAGTGTCTGATTATGACTAAGGGTGCTTTACAGAAAGTAGAGGAGGTGTTTTGTAGATGAGGCCGGTGCAGGATATTTTGAAATTAGCTTTGCTCACAGAAAAGGGGACAAAATTAAAGGAGAAGGAGAATAAGTATTTTTTTGCAGTAAATAAAAAAGCCACAAAACTTGAGATAAAAAAAGCTGTTGAGGAAAAATTCAAGGTGAGAGTGAAAAGGGTCACCACAATGAATATGTGGGGTAAGACCAAAAGAATGGGTCGGTTTGAAGGGAAAAGACCCAATTGGAAAAAGGCGATTGTTCAACTTTTTCCAGGTGAAACAATTGAGCTTTTTGAGGCAGTTTAAAAACTTAAAGAAAGGTTGATATCAGTGGGATTGAAACAATTTAAACCAACCACTCCCGGCACGAGATGGAAAACTGTCTCCACTTTTGAGGATATAGACAAAAAGAAACCAGAGAAAAACTTGACAGTTTCTATCCACAAAAAAGGAGGTCGAAATAATCAGGGAAGAATCTGTGTGAGACATAGAGGAGGCGGACATAAAAGGCTTTACCGGATAATTGATTTCAAAAGGGACAAATTGAATATCCCAGCGAAAGTAAAAGCTATAGAATATGACCCTAATCGGTCCGCAAGGATAGCTCTTTTGCATTATGCTGATGGCGAGAAAAGATATATTCTGGCCCCTTTAGGATTAAATTTAGAGGATGTTTTGATGGCTGGTGAGAGTGTTGAGATTAAGCCGGGTAATGCTATGCCTTTGGCAAGGATTCCATTAGGGACAATGATTCACAACATTGAGCTTAAAAAAGGAAAAGGTGCTCAAATCGCTCGGAGCGCAGGAGCCTTAACTCAACTTGTGGCTAAGGAGGGTGATTATGGTCATGTTAGGCTACCATCCGGCGAGATCAGGTTGGTAAGATTGGAATGTTATGCCACTATCGGACAGGTTGGGAATTTAGATCATGAGAACATATCATTAGGAAAAGCTGGTAGGTCAAGATGGTTGGGTAGAAGGCCAAAGGTGAGAGGGGTGGCACAAAATCCAGTTGACCATCCTATGGGAGGAGGAGAAGGAAAATCCTCTGGTGGAAGACATCCAACCACTCCCTGGGGAAAGGCAACTAAAGGTAAGAAGACGCGAAGGAAAAAACTTTCGGATAAATTGATCATTAAAAGGAGGAAGTAAAGTATGGCCAGATCTTTGAAAAAAGGACCATTTGTGGATCAGCATCTTTTGAAAAAAATCATGGCTTTAAACCAGTCAGGAGAGAAAAAGGTGATAAAGAGCTGGTCCAGAAGGTCGACTATAACTCCTGATTTTGTTGGTCATACTATTGCTATACATAATGGAAACAAATTCATTCCAGTTTATATAACTGAGAACATGGTGGGTCATAAATTAGGTGAGTTCTCACCTACAAGAATCTTCAGGGGTCATTCCGGAAAGATCACTGAGAGATCCACTACTTTAAAATAGATTGAGGATTTTATGGAGGCAATTGCTAAAGCAAAATTTTTAAGGATGTCAGCTCGCAAGCTTAGGAGAGTTGCTGATCTTATTCGCGGTAAGAATGTTGAGGAGGCTTTGAATATCCTGACGTTTTGCCCAAAAAGAGCTGCAACTCCCTTGGAGAAAACTTTGAGGTCTGCGACCGCTAATGCATTATCAGTTGAGGGAACAGCGAAATTGAAGGCTGAGGGCCTCTGGGTGGATAAGATATTTGTGGATGGAGGTCCAATTATGAAAAGGATTAGACCTGCTGCAATGGGTAGAGCTTTCAGGATAAGAAAAAGGACAAGTCATATTACCATTGTGGTCTCAGATAGAGCTGAAGAAGAAGTAAAGGAGGAATGATTTGGGACAGAAGACTAATCCCATAGGCTTAAGGATTGGAATTAACCGAACTTGGTTCTCCAAATGGTTCTCATCAAAGAACTTCTCAAATTTATTGCAAGAGGATTTGATGATCCGAAAATATGTGAATACAAGACTGGAACACGCAGGAATTGCGAATTTGGAGATTTTCAGAGCGCCTAAAAAGGTTACTATAGATATCTATACCACCAGGCCGGGGATAGTGATTGGCAGGAAAGGAGCGGAGGTGGATAGGCTCAAAGAGGAACTTCAGTTCATTGTTAAAAAGGAGATCAACCTTAACATAATTGAGGTCAAAAGACCTGAGCTCTCAGCTAAGCTTGTTGCGGAGAGTATAGCACGTCAACTTGAGGGAAGGATCTCTTTCAGACGGGCGATGAAGAAAGCCATCGCCTCTGGTATGAAATTGGGAGCAGAGGGGATTAAGATAGTATGTAAGGGGAGGTTAGCAGGAGCAGAGATAGCCAGAGCAGAAAAATATATGGATGGTAGGGTTCCACTTCACACCCTTCGTGCGGAAATAGATTATGCTACTGCTACCGCTCACACAACCTATGGAACCATCGGGGTTAAGGTGTGGATCTTTAAAAGAGAGATTTTGGGCAAGGGCGCTTTCTTGGGTGAGGAAGCTAAAGAAGAGCATACCAGAGAGACTGCAAAAGCTAAAAAAGGAAGATCTTAAAAGGAGAAAGTTAAAATGCTCATGCCTAAAAGGGTTAAATATAGAAAGCAACAGAGAGGAAGACGTAAAGGTAAAGCTATCCGGGGCTCTGAGGTGAATTTCGGAGAATATGGGTTAAAGGCTTTGGAGCCCGCATGGTTGACCAATAAGCAAATAGAGGCTGCGAGAGTAGCTTTGACCAGACATATAAAAAGGGGTGGCAAGGTGTGGATTCGCATTTTCCCGGATAAGCCGGTTACGACAAAGCCTGCTGAGACAAGGATGGGTAAAGGAAAGGGCGCTCCCGAATATTGGGTGGCTGTTGTCAAACCAGGAAGAATACTTTTCGAGTTGGAGGGGGTTACTCCGGTGGTTGCTAAAGAAGCGCTGAATTTAGCTGCTCATAAACTCCCTATTCGCACTAAACTTGTCACCAGAAAAGAAGGTGTTGGAGGTTAAGATGAAGCCGGTCCAGCTAAGAGAGCTAACCAGAGATGAACTTGTTCAGAAAAAATTAGAAATTGAGGAGGAGTTATTCAACCTGAGGTTACAGAAAAAGATCAGGCAACTTGATAGTCCTTTAAGACTAAGAATCTTAAGACGTGACATCGCAAGGATTAATACCATTTTGCAGGAGGATGAGCTGGGAATAAGACCTTTAGTAACAGTCGAAAAGGAAAAAAAGGAATAAGTTATGGAACAGAGGGGAAAAAGGAAGATAAGAGTTGGAAGGGTGGTTTCAAACAAGATGCAGAAGACCATCGTGGTTGAAATTGAAAGGCTGGTTAGACATCCAAAATATAAAAAAACCGTTAAAAAGAGATCTAAGCTTTACGTCCACGATCAAGAAAACATCTGTAATCCTGGGGATCTTGTGCGGGTAGCTGAAATAAGGCCACTCTCTAAGCTTAAAAGATGGAGATTGGTCGAAAAGATAAAAGAGGTAGGTGAATAAAGGAGAGGTGAATGATTCAGGAATTTTCCAAATTGAATGTTGCAGATAACACTGGTGCAAGAAAGGCGCAATGCTTCAGAATTCTGGGTGGCACAAGAAAAAGGTATGCAAAAATAGGCGATATAATTGTGGTGACAATAAAAGATGCAATTCCAGGTGGACTGGTAAAAAAATCGGACGTCTGCAGAGCGGTTGTAGTGAGGACTACCAAAGAGACAAGAAGGAAAGATGGTTCTTATGTAAGATTTTCCGATAATGCAGCGGTGATAATAGATGATTTGGGTGAGCCTAAAGGGACCAGGATTTTTGGACCGGTTGCCCGTGAGCTCAGGGAGAAGGAGTTTATGAAGATAATCTCCTTAGCACCGGAGGTTATCTGATAAACTGAAAGGTGAATTTAAATGAAGCTTAAAAAAGGTGATACAATTTTAGTTATCTCAGGTGATGATCGGGGGAAGATGGGGAAGATTCTTAAGGTCTTTCCTGATAAGAGCAGAGTTATTGTTGAGGGGGTGAATTTTATAAAAAGGCATACCCGACCCACCACTAAAAATCGAAAAGGTGGTATAATCGAAAAAGAGGGATCGGTGAATTTGACAAATTTGATGTTATATTGCACCAAATGCTCATCCCCAACCAGACCGAGCTTTAAAGTCATTGAAGGCGAAAGTGGTGAGGGGAAAACAAAGGTTAGAATTTGCAGAAAGTGTGGTGAGATTATATAGAGATGTCAAGGCTAAAGGATTTATACAAAAAAGAGGTTGTTCTGAGCTTGATGAAAAAGTTCGGATATAAGAATGTAATGGAGGTTCCTCGCCTGGAAAAGATAGTCATTAATATAGGGGTGGGCGATGCTATCCAGAATCTAAAGCTTTTAGATGCTGCGATGGCTGAGCTATCTATGGTCAGTGGACAAAAACCAATGGTAAGAAGAGCTAAAAAATCTATTTCCAATTTCAAATTGAAGGCTGGTATGCCCATTGGCTGTATGGTGACTTTGAAAAAAGCCAGAATGTATGAGTTCTTCGACAGACTGGTTAACGTTGCAATACCCCGTGTTAGAGATTTCAGAGGCACATCACCTAAATCTTTTGATGGAAGGGGAAATTATACCTTAGGGATAAGAGAGCAGATAATCTTCCCGGAAGTTGATTATGATAAAGTGCAAAAGATTAGAGGAATGAATATCTCTATAATTACCACTGCTAAAACAGATGAGGAGGCTTACCAGCTTCTTAAAGCTTTAGGTATGCCTTTTAGGAGTTAAACCTGTCCGGAAAGTAAAGGAGTAAGTGTTGGCTAAAAAGTGTCTTGTTGAAAAGTCGAAAAGAAAAAATAAGTTTGAGGTACGAAAGTACAACCGTTGCAAAAGATGTGGAAGGCCGCGGGGATATATGCGCAAATTTGGGCTTTGTAGGATATGTTTTCGTGAACTTGCTCTGGCTGGTCAGATCCCCGGGGTGGTTAAAGCCAGCTGGTAAGACCTTTGGCTTTATTTCAAAAGGAGCAAAAAGTGAGTATGACCGATCCAATAGCAGATATGTTGACTCGCATTAGAAATGCCTGTAAGGCAAAACATAAACATGTGAATGTCCCCAGCTCTAAATTGAAAAAAGAGATAGCTCGTATTCTGCACGGAAATAGATACATCGCCAATTTTGTTGAGGTGGAGGATAGAAAACAGAATCTTTTAAGAATTTATCTTAAATATGATAAACAAAACCGGAGCTTGATTTCAGGCATAGAAAGGATATCAAAACCAGGTTTAAGAATCTATGTTAAAGAAGAAGACCTAAGGCTTTTCTCAAAAAAGCTTGGGATAACAATACTTTCTACCTCCAGAGGAATTTTGACTGACCAAGAGGCTAGAAAAGTTAAAATTGGGGGAGAGGCAATCTGCAGGGTCTGGTAAAAAAGGAGAGAGGTTTGTCGAGAGTTGGTAAAAATCCTATTCCAATCCCAAAAGAAGTAAAGGTAGGGATAAAATCGAATAATGAAGTTATTGTAACTGGTCCTAAGGGAAATTTATCTCGTATGATCCATCCTTCTATTGAGGTGAAGGTGGAGGATAATCAAGTTGTGGTTAAAAGAGCTTCTAATTCGAAGTTTCATAAATCTTTGCACGGTTTGTCGAGGATGCTTATCGCCAATATGATCACAGGTATTACTCAGGGATTTAAGAAGGTTTTGACCCTAAGTGGTATCGGATATAAAGCTGAGCTTTCTGGTAAATTTCTTAACTTGAGCTTGGGTTATTCTCATCCTATTGTATTTTTCCCACCTGATGGAATAAAAATTGATGTTGAAAAGCCTACAAAAGTAGTTGTATCAGGAGCAGATAAAGAGTTAGTAGGATTAGTGGCGGCTAAGATAAGGTCCTTTAGACCTCCGGATGTATATCGGGGCAAGGGAATAAAATATGAAGATGAGGTGGTGAGGAGAAAAGCTGGCAAGACAGCTACATAATCGTTAAGATGCTTCGCATATGAGAGACAAAAAAAAGATAAAAAGAAGACTTTTGGAAAGAAGGAAAAAAAGGGTTAGAAAAAAGGTCAGAGGTAATAGCCTGAGGCCGAGACTTACCGTGTATAAGAGTCTGAATCATATTTATGCCCAAGTGGTAAATGACGAAGAACAGAAAACACTTTTTGGAGCATCCAGTCTTACTCCGGAACTTAAAAAAAGCTTAAATGAGAAAGAGACTAAAATAGAGATAGGCAAAAAAGTGGGATTGTTTTTAGCTAAATTGGCAAAAGAAAGAGGAATTATTAAAGTTATCTTTGATAGAAACAGGTATAGGTATCATGGGAGAGTTCGTTCCCTGGCAGAGGGAGCAAGGGAGGGAGGATTGGAATTTTAGATTCAAAAGAGGTGGAAATTGGCTGAGATAGAAAAAGATCAGTTGGAATTAGAGGAAAGAGTTATCCATATTAATCGTGTAGCTAAGGTGGTTAAGGGAGGTCGTAGATTTAATTTTACTGCTTTGGTCGCAGCAGGTGATAGAAAGGGGAGAGTTGGTGTTGGGTTGGGCAAAGCCTCAGAGGTATCCAATGCGATTACTAAAGCAACTGAATCTGCTAAAAAGAACATGGTTAAATTCCCCTTGGTCGATGGAACTATACCTTGTCAGGTGATTGGGAGATTTGGTGCAACCTCCGTGATTTTGAAGCCAGCCTCACCCGGCACAGGTGTTATCGCTGGTGGGCCAGTAAGAGCTGTTCTTGAGGCGGTCGGGGTACAGGATATTCTTACCAAGGTATTGAGGTCACGTAATCCACACAATGTGGTCAAAGCTACTATGCGAGGACTTTTCGATCTTAAAAGGATTGTCGAGTTAAACCAGGAAAGAGAAAAGGGGGAATAAGGTGTTTTTTCTATGCCAAAAAATTTGAAGATAACTCAGGTTAAAAGCTTTATCGGATATGAAAAAAAGCAAAAGGAGACAATTAAAGCTCTGGGTATAAAAAGGCTTTATCAATCGGTGATTAAAGAGGATACCTCCCAGATAAGGGGGATGATCAGGAAGGTTAGGCATCTTTTGAAGGTGGAAAAGTTATAGAAGAGGAGTTTTTGAATTGGCTAAATCGAAAAAATCATCTTTTAATCTTTTAAGCTTAGGGAATTTGGAAAAGGTGAAAGGGTGTGCCAAAAAAAGAAAAAGGGTTGGCCGAGGACCAGGTTCTGGTCACGGCAAGACCTCAACCCGTGGACATAAAGGGCAGATGGCAAGAGCAGGAGCTAAAAGAAGACCCTGGTTCGAAGGTGGCCAGATGCCTTTGCAAAGAAGGGTTCCTAAAAGAGGGTTTACTAATATATTCAAAAAAGAGTACCAGATAGTTAATTTAGAATCTTTATCCGAATGCGGAAAAGAGCAGGTTATCACTCCTAAGGTTTTAAAAAGCATGGGATTGATTAAAAAGGAGAAAAAGCCAGTAAAAATTTTGGGAGAGGGAAAGCTTTCTTCACCTCTCACAGTTTTCGCAAATGCTTTCAGCAAAAAGGCTAAGGAAGAAATCGAGGCTTGTGGCGGCAAGGCAGAGGTGTTAAAATGATCGACACAATTAAAAATATATTCAAAATACCTGAACTGCGAAAAAGAATATTCTTCACCTTAGCGTTATTTGTAGTCTATCGAATTGGAGGACATATCCCTACTCCCGGAGTTGATGGCTCGGCAATGGTTGAGTTTTTCAAAGGCGCCAAAGGCTCCCTTTTTGGACTATTCGATATGTTTGTGGGAGGTGCTTTCGGCAAAGCTACTATTTTCTCCTTGGGGATTATGCCCTATATCTCTGCCTCGATCATTATGCAGCTTTTGGGCGCGGTGGTTCCATATTTCCAAAAATTGCAAAAAGAAGGGGAAGAGGGTAGAAGAAAAATAACCCAGTATACAAGATACGGAACAGTACTTATTGCAGCTATTCAGGCATTGGCTACTTCAGTCTTCTTGGAGAGCCTTAATATTGGAGGGAGATATGTTGTTCCAAATCCAGGAGTAGGATTTAAGCTTTTGACTATGCTCACATTCACCTCGGGAACCATCTTCATAATGTGGTTAGGTGAACAGATAACGGAGAAAGGGATTGGAAATGGCATCTCCCTTATAATAATGATCGGGATCATAGCCAGAATGCCATCTGGAATAGTTGAAGAGTTCAGTAGATTTATGCGCGGTGAAAGATACCTGATACAGGAACTTATTCTTATAGCTATAATAGTAGGTGTGATTGCAGCTATAGTTTTAGTTACTCGGGCTCAGAGAAAAATTCCAGTTCAATATGCTAAAAGGGTGGTTGGAAGAAAAATGTATGGGGGACAGAGCACTCATATCCCCCTCTCGGTTAATACCGCTGGAATAATTCCAATAATCTTTGCTCAGTCAATAATGTTTGCTCCCAGCACCTTGGCATCCTTTTTCCCAAACTCGGAGCTTATGCAATCTTTCACAATGAATTTCCGTCCGGGAGGATTACTATATTCTTTAATCTATGGCCTTTTGATCGTATTCTTTGCTTATTTCTATACCGCAATAGTATTTAATCCAGTTGATTTAGCTGATAATATGAGGAAGTATGGAGGATTTATCCCAGGGGTAAGACCAGGAAAGAAAACATCTGAATATATAGATAAGGTTTTAACCAGAATCACCTTACCCGGAGCTACATTTTTCGCCTTGATAGCTATTCTCCCATACTTTATGATGAGCGCGATGAATATTCAGTTCTTTTTTGGCGGGACCGGTCTTTTGATTGTGGTAGGAGTTGCCTTAGACACCTTACAGCAGATAGAGTCACATCTGATGATGAGACATTATCAGGGGTTTCTGAAAAAAGGGAAAATAAGGGTGAGATTTTAATTGAATGTAGTTTTACTCGGAATTCCTGGATCAGGAAAAGGGACCCAGGCTAACTTTTTGAAGAAAAGACTGAAACTCAAAGCAATCCTCACCGGTGACCTTCTAAGAGAAGCGGTAGAAAAAGGAACGAAATTAGGAGAGGATGCAAAGGAGTTTATGGAAAAAGGAGATTTAGTTCCAGATCAGATCATACTCGATCTGATCGAGGAAAAAATTAAAGAGCAAAAAAACTTTTCTGGTTTTGTGCTGGATGGTTTTCCAAGAACTTTAACTCAGGCTGAAGGGTTGGATCTTTTGCTTGAGAGGACGGGAAAAAGCCTCGATTATGCGATAAAATTGAATCTGCCAAAAGAGAGGGTATTGAAAAGATTGGAGGGAAGACTTGTTTGTCCTTTTTGTGAAGCTTTTTATAATCTCGAAACCAACCCTCCTAAAAAAGACCTTTTATGTGACTTTTGCACAAAGAAATTAATCAGAAGGTCAGATGATAAAAAAGATTTAATCGCAACTCGCATTCAAGTTTACCAAAAAAAGACTGAACCGGTTGAAGATTACTATCAAAAACAAGGTAAATTAAAAATAGTGGATGGAGATGCTAAAGCAGATTTAGTTTTTGAAAGAATTTTGGCTGTTTTGAAAAAATGATAATTCTTAAATCCAAAAGGGAGATCGAGGTAATCAGAGAAAACGGGAGGATTTTGGCTCAGACTTTTAAATTGGTTGAAAAGAACATAAAAGAAGGGATTAAAACTAAAAAGCTCGATAGGTTGGCCGAGGAGTTTATTAAGAAAAATGGTGCGCATCCTGCTTTTAAAGGCTATCGTGGTTTCCCTGCTAATATCTGTATCTCCATAAATGAGGAGGTGGTGCACGGCATACCTACGGATAGAATTTTGGTCTCTGGAGACATCGTTTCTGTGGATATAGGCGTATACAAGGATGGTTATTTCGCTGATGGAGCTTTTACCTACAAAGTGGGAGAGACATCTCCAAAAGCTCAAAAATTGATCGATATTACACGTAATTCACTTTATAAAGGAATCGAATCTTGTCTGGAAGGTAAGAATCTATCTGATATATCTTTTGCCATTCAGTCTTATGTTGAGGCTTTTGGATTTCAAGTGGTAAGAGAACTGGTAGGTCACGGTATTGGTAGAGATATGCATGAGGAGCCACAGGTGCCTAACTTCGGCACCCCAGGTCAAGGACCGGTGTTAAAAGAAGGAATGGTATTAGCAATTGAACCAATGGTTAATCAAAAAACCTACGAGATTGAAACCCTGGATGATGGATGGACTGTGGTAACCAAGGATAGGTCACTTTCCGCTCATTTCGAGCACACGGTGTGTATTACTAAAAATGGTCCCAAGATTCTAACTCAAATTTGAATTTGCTTTAAAAAGAGATATGGCTAAAGAGGAATCGATACAGGTGGAAGGAAAGGTAATTGAACCGTTGCCCAACGCTATGTTTAAAGTTGAGCTCGATAATGGACATATTGTTTTAGCTCATGTATCTGGTAAGATGAGGATGCACTTTATAAGAATACTTCCTGGAGATAGGGTTACTGTTGAGCTTTCTCCCTATGATTTAAGCAGAGGGAGAATAGTATATAGATATAAATAGAGGTGATGAAATTGAAGGTGAGATCTTCAGTTAAAGTTCGTTGTGAGAAGTGTAGGATCGTTAAAAGAAAAGGTGTGATAAGGGTGATCTGCAAAAACCCGAGACACAAACAAAGGCAGAGGTAGAAAGGAGGAAAGATTTGGCAAGAATCGCTGGAGTTGATTTACCTAAGGATAAAAGGATTGAGATCGGCTTAACTTATATTTTTGGAATTGGAAGAAGCTCAGCAAAAAGGATCTTAGAAAAAACCGGGTTAAATCCAGATACACGTGTCAAAAAGCTAAAAGAGGAGGATGTAGCTAAGCTTAGATCGGTGATAGAGTCTGATTATAAGGTTGAGGGTACCCTTCGCGCAGAGGTTTCGATGGATATCAAAAGATTAATCGATATCGGGTCTTATCGTGGTTTGAGGCACCGGCGGGGTCTACCAGTCAGAGGACAGAGAACCAAGACCAATGCAAGATCCAGAAAGGGTCCGAAAAAGACTATTGGAACTAAAAAGAAAGCAACTGGCCCGGCTCATAAATAAAAATTTAGTTTTTTGAAAGGAGAAAAAATTGCCTGAAAAAGGAAAGAAGAAGGTCAAAAAAAAGCTAAAAAAAATCGATCCATTAGGTACTGTTCATATTCAGGCAACTTTTAACAACACCATAATCACTATAACTGACTCAAAAGGAGATGTTCTTGTCTGGTCCTCTGCTGGTAAGTCGGGTTTTAAGGGTTCAAAAAAAAGCACCCCTTTTGCTGCTCAGGTGGCAGCTAAGATAGCGGCTAAAGAGGCGTTGGATTTAGGGCTTAAAAAGGTAAAAGTTAGGGTGAAAGGTCCAGGCTCAGGAAGGGAGGCAGCTATCAGATCCCTTCAGGCAGCGGGATTGGAGATAACTGCGATAAGGGACGTAACCTCAATCCCTCATAACGGCTGTCGCCCACCTAAAAGGAGAAGAGTGTAGACAAGGATTTTTAAAGTTATCCGACTAAAAGTTGCAGTTATTAATATGGTTAAATTAAGTTCAACGTAGATAAAATGAAAACGATCCCTTAAATGAGTCTTTTGAAAAAATTAGAAGTTTTCAAAAAAAGATGTTTTTTTTATATAATAGATGCCTAATGAAAGATTTTATTTTAAGCTAATTAAAGCTTAGGGAGTGATTGGATGGCAAGGTACACTGGTCCTGTTTGTAAAATCTGTCGAAGAGAAAAGGAGAAGCTTTTTTTGAAAGGGAGTCGTTGCTTCTCGGAGAAGTGCTCATATGATAAAAAGAGTTATGCTCCAGGTCAACATGGGCAGAGAATGAGGAGAAGAGTTTCAAGCTATGGATTTCAACTAAGGGAGAAGCAAAAGCTAAAAAGAATTTACGGGGTAATGGAAAAACAGTTTCATGGCTATTTCGAAAAGGCGGAGAAGAAAAAAGGTATTACTGGAGAGATCCTCTTGCAAATGCTTGAATGTCGACTTGATAATTTAGTATATCGTTTAGGCTTTGCCCCATCTCGAAAAGCTGCCCGCCAACTGGTCAGACACGGTCACTTTTTGGTAAATGGAGGAAGGGTAAACATACCCTCTTATCAGGTGAAGCCAAAAGAGACAATCTCAGTGAGAGAAAAAAGCAGAGATTTAGAGATAATTCATCTCAGCTTAAAAGAGGCAGGTCGAGGAGCAGATCTCTCCTATCTCAGACTGGATAAAGCTAAACTGGAGGGTGAACTTCTCGATATTCCAAAAAGGATAGATATCCCTATTTTAGCACAGGAACAATCAATAGTAGAGCTTTACTCCAAATAAATTAACCTCTTTTTAAGGAGGTTGAAGCATATGAAATGGAAAAGTATTCAAATGCCTAAAGAGGTGATGGTAGATGAGAATACCCTCTCGGAAAAATATACCAAATTTATTATAGAGCCTTTGGAGAGGGGATTCGGACTAACTTTGGGCAATGCTTTACGTCGAACACTTTTATTCTCGATTCAGGGCGCAGCACCGGTAGCGGTCAGAATTGATGGGATTTTGCATGAGTTCTCCACTATTCCAGGAGTTTATGAGGATGTAACTGAGATCATCTTAAATATCAAAAAGATCAGATTGAGACTTTTAGGTGATGAGCCCAAGACCTTTATTCTGGAAAAAGATAAGATAGGAGAACTCAAAGCGGGTGACATCAAAACAGATGGCGATATCGAGATTTTGAACCCGGAGCAGCACATTCTTAAAATAACAGAGGATACTAAGGTGCATATCGAGATAGATATTGGCACCGGGAGAGCCTATGTTCCTGCAGAGCAGAACAAGATTCCAGATGCACCTTTAGAAACTATATTTTTAGATGCTCATTTTTCTCCTGTTACCAAGGTCAACTTTGAGGTAGAGAATACCAGGGTAGGACATCGCACCGATTATGACAGACTCATCTTAGAGGTTTGGACAGATGAAAGTATTACTCCTGAGGATGCATTATCTTTTGCCTCCAGGCTTTTAAAAGACCATCTGCAGGTCTTCATAAAAATGGATAAGGAGATAGAGATGGCAGAGGAGGAGGTTGTGGATGAGGAGACCTTAAAGATCAGAAATCTTTTAAAGATGAGGGTGGATGAACTTGAGCTTTCTGTAAGGTCTTCCAATTGCTTGAGAGCGGCGAATATTCAAACTTTAGAGGAACTGGTGACAAAGAGTGAATCTGAGATGCTGAAATACAGAAACTTTGGAAGGAAATCACTTAGCGAGCTTCAGGATGTTCTGGAAGGTTTAGGATTACACTTCGGAATGGATGTGAGTAAGTATAAAGAGCAGGAGAAGAAGAAGTAGGCAGTATACAGTATACAGTAGGCAGTAGGCAGATGGGAGAAGAAGATGAGGCATGGAAAAAGAGTAAAAAAGCTTGGAAGAACTAAGGAGCATAGAAAAGCAATGCTTTCCAATATGACCGCATCCCTTCTGGCTCATATTCAGATAAGAACTACTCTTGTCAAAGCTAAAGCGGTGAAGAGGGTGGTTGATAGATTGATCACCCTGGCAAAAAAAGGGAATCTCCATGCTAAAAGACAGGCATACGATGTGATAAGGCAAAGAGGATTGGTCAAAAAGCTTTTCGATGAGATAGGACCTAAATTCTCCGAAAGAGATGGAGGATATACGCGGGTCTTGAAATTGGGAACTCGGAGAGGGGATGGAGCTGAAATGGCTGTTGTGGAACTTTTGATGGAAAAACCAATAAAGGTAAAGGAGAAGGGGAAAAAGACCAAACCTGAGAAGAAAACAGCTAAAGCTAAAATTCCAGAGACCAAGGAGAAACAGACGAAAAAACAACCGCAAAAACCCAAGACTAAAGTCGAAGAAAAATCGGAGGAAAAAGAGGGATAAAAGATTAAGAAGTTTTTTAGAAGGCAACCTCACTTTGGTAGGTTGCCTTTTTATTTTTTGCAATTTTCAGAGGTTTTATTATTTCGAAAAAGATAAAGCTAAAAGAATGAATTTATCTTAACAACTATGTGATAAAAAACTTGGAATGTGCGAAGCATCCTTCGGATTCCCGAAGCATCCATGATTGGAATATCTTTTAAAAAAATGAAACTCTTCCTCAAAAGATTGCGTATTGACAAAATAGGTAATTGTATTATATTAGTTTAAATCAGTAGGATAGTTAAAAAATTAAGGCGTTCTTTGAAATTGGAGCGTAATTGACTTATTATCAAAGGATTATGAGATTAAGTTGAAGTAAAAGGTTAAATGAGAGAAGGTGGTCTTCTGATAAAATTTTGCGTAGGTATCAAAAGATAGATTGAGGGGGAGAAAATACCGAAATCTACGCTTGAAAAAATGAAAAACCCTCAAACTCAAAGGAGCAAAAAGTGAACCGCAAAATGCTTTTGTTTTCATTTGCTGTGTTCTTCATCCTGATTTTTTTATTGAGTTCTTTTTCTTTCTCCTCAGAAAAAAAAGTGATGCAGGCTAAATTGCTTTTAACTCCTGAAGTCAGGATGAAGGATATATTAAAGTTGCAACTCGATATTGTTAATTTCAGACCAAAAGAATATATCGAGTTTGTAACTGATAAGGAGGAGGTGAAAAAGCTAAAAGATCTGGGATATAAGATAGAGATAGTATATGAAGATTTAGTAGCTTTTTACAGGTCTCGTTTAGATACCACTAAGGATATGGGAGGGTATCACACTTATGAGGAGACAGGTCATTTTTTGGATTCGATGCACAACGAATATCCGGATATAACCACAGATACTATATCTATTGACACATCCTGGGAGGGGCGTTCTATCTGGGCTTTTAAGATATCAGATAATCCGGATTTGGATGAAGACGAGGCGGAGATGCTTTATACCGGGCTTCATCATGCGAGGGAACCGATGTCCATTGAGGTTTTGCTATATTATATCACGCACCTTTTAGAGAACTACGGGACTGATCCTGAGGTTACGGATATAGTTGATAACACTGAATTATGGTTTGTTCCAATACTTAATCCGGATGGTTATGAATACAACCGTGAGACTTATCCCGGGGGTGGCGGGATGTGGAGGAAAAACAGAAGGGACAATAGTGACGGTACATTTGGCGTTGACCCTAACCGTAATTATGGTTATATGTGGGGATACGATGATATCGGCTCTTCACCTTACACCAATTCAGAAGTTTACAGAGGACCAGAACCTTTCTCTGAACCAGAGAATCAGGCGATAAGGGATTTCGTTTTAGAGCATGATTTCGTTGCCTGTATAAATTATCACTCAGTTGCCGAGATGTTTTTGCTTCCCTGGGGATACACCTATGCTCAACCCTCTGACTTTTTAATAGATGAGTTTTTTGGAGATAGTGCTTCGTTTTACACCGGTTATTGGGCCGGTCCTGGATGGGAGCTTTTGTATCCTACCAATGGAGAGGCAGATGACTGGCACAGAGGGGAGCAAACTCTAAAGACTAAAGTCTTTGCCTACACTCCTGAGCTTGGAAGGTATACATTTTGGCCTCCACCAGAGCTGATTGATCCTGTTTGCCAGGAGAATCTTGAAGCTAATATGTTCTATGCTCGAATGGCTCAAAGGCTAAAAGAGCGATCCATAAGATATGTGGAGACCGATCCCAATGTTAGCCCATTGGTTGTCCCTCTCGTTCAGTACACCGATACCAGCTTTAATGTGAGAATCTACAATCACGATACTTCGTCCTATTTAAACTTTAACATAACTGATCCTGATAGCTCTGAAGAACTGGTTTTTGATTTGGCATCCATTGATGATCTTTTGTATTCAAAAGGATTTTTGGCTTCTACTGACCCCTTCGCATCGCTTACTAAAGTTCCTTCATCTTTTGACCAAGTATCTGATTGGCTAAGTGTTAGTCCTAAGACAGGATCTATTTCACCAAATTCTTATCAGGATCTTACCGTCACAGTGGATGCGACAGCACTCGAAGGTGAATACTTTGGAAAAGATCACTATGGTTCGATTGTGATCGCTACCAATAATAATAGAACACCTCCATATTCTGACACCTCTTTAATCAACGTAAATTTAATGGTCTTTAAGGAGCATTATGATCAATTCGCCGAGATTCAAAGCTCCAAGCTTTTCGCTGGAATATCAAATGTTACCAATGTTGGGAAAAAATCTAATCCCGGCTTAGGTTACTTAGATGAATCGATTCAGTATCTTTATGATGGTTCACTTTTTTTAGGATATATTCCTCAGCCAGGAGACACAATTGTTCACCGGGAGATGTTTAATACATTTTCCATGCGTGCCACCTCTCATCTGGTAATCGATAGCACAACAGATCCCAAGGCTACCTTTGCCTTTTATACCGATTCCACAGAAGATGGAGATCTGGGCATAGATGGTGAGGTGATAGCTTATTTGATTCCAGATAGCTCGGAGTTTTTCGTGTTCAAATACAAAATATATAATCTATCAGGCAATCCTATAGATTCCCTTTACATTGGCGTGGCTTATGATTTGGATGTGTATAACTCCTATAACACCTCAGGTGTTGATGAGGACCTAAATTTAGTCTGGCAGAAAAGTTATTATGAACCAGAAAGATATGCTGGTTTGGCTTTTCTTTCGCAAGATACCCTTTACGGGGCAAGTGTTATAAAGAATTCAATATACATATATCCACAGGGCGATTTTCTAACAGGTGAGCTATACCACTTAGCATCCACTCCTGGTTTCCATCCATATACATTCTATAGGGATATAACCACAGTGATGACTGCAAAAAAAACTTATTTAGGAATGGATGATACAGTTGAGGTGATCTTGGCTTTGGCTGTGACAAGAGATGGATTGGATGATTTGAAAAACTCTATTCAAAAAGCAGGGCTTTCGACTGGTATGTTCTTTAAAACCGGAAACGTGAATGATGATGGCGCAATCAACTTAGGTGATGTGATCTATTTGGCAAATTATCTTTTGAAAGGTGGACCTGCACCTGTTCCTGATCTTTATGTTGGAGATGTTAATTGTGACGACTTAGTTAATCTTGGAGATGTTATCTATTTAGCTAATTTCTTACTCAAGGGCGGACCAAAGCCCTGTATACATTAGATATCTTTTGTTCACCCCGGCTTCCTAAAAAAGGAGCCGGGGTATTTTTTTAAAAATTTCTTTACAAAAGGCTTTTTTCATCTATAATTTGATTTTAAATGATTAAGAAAACACAAAGGTTATCCCTACGAAAAATTTTAGCTGTGCTCGATTATGAGAAGATTATCTGGAATCAAGGGGTGAAGTTGGTCTGCGGGGTGGATGAGGCAGGAAGGGGTCCTTTAGCTGGACCGGTGGTTTCAGCTGCTGTTATTTTTCCCAAAGGTATTTCTCTTCCCGGTATAAATGACTCCAAAAAGCTCAAAGCTTTTCAAAGGGAGCAGTTTTTTGATCTCATAACCGAAAATGCAATAGATTTTGGAATAGGGATAGTTGACCACAAATTGATAGATAAAATTAACATCTTGAACGCATCCCTTTTGGCGATGCACAGGGCGATAAAAAAATTAAAAATCAAACCAGAGATAATTCTGGTTGATGGAAAAATAAAGATTCCGCATCTTGAAATTTCCCAGATCGCATTGGTAAAAGGTGATAGCCTTTCGGTCTCAGTTGCCTCTGCATCAATTCTTGCCAAGGTGACACGGGACAACTTGATGGTTGATTTTCATAAAAAATATCCACAATTTCTATTTGACCAAAATAAAGGTTATTTCACTAAGTCCCATTTAGAGGCTTTGAAAAATTTCGGTCCGTGTAAAATTCACAGGAAATCTTTCAGGACAGTCATACTTTTACAGAGCAAACAACACATTCTTGAGTTTTAAAATGGCAAAAAGATATAAACAAAAGCTTGGGGTAAAAGGGGAGGAGATCGCCACAGATTTTTTGGAAAAAAAGGGATACAAGATTCTAAAGAAAAATTATAGGTATAAACATAAGGAGATAGATTTAATAGCCAGGGATAGAAATACCATTGTTTTTATTGAGGTAAAAGCGGGGAGGTCAAAAAAGTTTGGAGAGCCTCATGAGAGAGTCGATTTGAGAAAAAGAAAAAAATTGGTTGAGGTTGCACAAGCTTTTTTGCAGGATAATGATTTAGTTGGTTTTGATTTTAGATTCGATGTGGTAGGAATAGATTTAGAGAATAATGAAAAAATGGTAACTCATATACCAAATGCCTTTACCATAGATTGGACTTCACCTTGATTTAACCCTTTGCTAAAGTCTTTTATTAATCTTTTTCCAAACACTAATCCATTTTTCAGGGTCTTTTTTGTATTCCTCGATAAAATAATCTATGTCTTTTTGTTCAACTTTATACTTATTTAGAATCTCTTTTTTCTTTTTCAAAAAAAGTTTTTGGTCAGATGGGGGTTCGGTTTGAAGTAAAGTGAGCTCAACATAGATTTTTACGAACTTCTCCTCGGATAAAGGCTTCGAGAGATTATGATATATTAAAAACAGAACAAGGATAACCCCAATTACAATTAAGGCTAAAAGAAATTTTTTACTCAAAAGCATTTAAAACATCCTCAATAAATATTTGATAAAGTTAAGTTAAAGTAAGAATCTGTCAAGAAAATAATTGTTGACAAAAACAGCAGATTAAACAGATTATAAGAATATGAAAAGGGGAAAAACTAAAAAGGTATGGATAGGGAATGTGCCAATTGGTGGTGACTTGCCAGTTAAAGTGCAGTCTATGTGCAATACAAAAACCAAAGATATCTTGAAAACTGTAGCGCAGATTAAGAAATTGGAAAAGGCTGGATGTGAGATAATAAGGGTTGCTGTTACTGGCCAAAAAGATGCAGACGCTTTGGCTGAGATAAAAAAAAGGATAAATATACCTTTGGTTGCTGATATTCAATTTGACTTTCGGTTAGCTTTAAAATCAATCGAATCCGGCGCAGATAAGTTGAGGATAAATCCTGGTAATATAGGAGCTAAATGGAGGGTGGAGCAGGTGGTGAAAGCTGCCAAGGATAAAAATATTCCTATTAGAATTGGTGTTAATTCTGGTTCTCTCCCTTCTGATTTAAGAAAAAAATACAAAGGTGTAACACCGGAGGGGATGGTTGAGGCAGTATTAAGGGAGATTGAGATATTAGAGGGTATTAACTTTTATAACACAGTTATCTCCTTAAAAGCATCAGATGTTCCCTTAACATTGGAATCCTACAGGATGATTTCAAAAAAAGTGACCTATCCTCTACATCTTGGAGTAACCGAGGTTGGTCCGATAAGAGTTGGCTCAATAAAATCAGCAGTCGGCATTGGGATTTTATTGGAATCTGGAATAGGGGATACCATCAGGGTCTCATTAACCGGTGACCCTGTTGAGGAGGTAAAAACTGGATATGAGATTTTGAAATCTTTAAACTTAAGGGAATATGGACCAACTTTGATTTCCTGCCCCACCTGCGGGAGATGTGAGATAGATTTGATCTCTTTAGTAAAAAAAGTGGAAAAGAGATTATCCAAGATAAAAGAGCCGATCAAGGTTGCGGTTATGGGATGTGTGGTCAATGGTCCCGGAGAAGCAAGGGAAGCAGATATCGGAATTGCAGGGGGAAAAGGTTATGGAATTTTGTTCAGGAAGGGGAGGGTTGTTGGAAGGGTGAAAGAGATTGATCTGGTGAGGGTGTTGATGGAGGAGGTGGGGGAGGTATTAGATAGTAGGCAGTAGACAGTAACCAGTAAACGGTAAACAGTAAACGGTAAACGGTAAAAGAACAAATGGTTGAGTGTAGAGTTGAGGTTTAACCTCACCGAGGAATATGATAGGATTATAGGATTAGATAATAGTCTGATCGCTGTTAGTTAAGGGTACCTTACCCTTGACCATTGTGCATCGGGGTAGGGTACCCCGATGGAACAGAAGGTAGGTAAGGTGTCCTGATGGAACAGGGGGTTGAAAATAGCTGGAGTGCAAAAATTTATTTTTGCGATTTTAAAAACAGAAAAAACAAGTTTTTTCACTTCGATTGTTTGGGCAGGGTTCGTAGCGTCCGGGTTTATCCCGGACGGTTTTTTTCGGCGGGTATGAAACCCGCCGCTACGCGTTTGGTTATGGTTTTATTTTAACCCATGTTGAGGGCAACATGAGTTTACAGGTCTGATGAAAGGTTGAGGTCATTTTAAAGAGAAGGGTTTGAATTTTTTCGCTTGCACAAAGAATCAAAAATCCCTATTTTGAATCCATAACGAAGTCAGAAAAGCATTTCAATTTCGGAGGAATAGTTATGAAAATCATTAAAATAGCTCTTATAAATGTGATAATGCTAACAGTGTTTTCAAGTATATTCTGCGAAAGCTATACTGCAGAAGAATATTTTCAACGAGGCATCTCTTTAAGCAAAGAAGGATCATTTGAGGAGGCAATAAAAGACTTTGAGAAAGCAGTAAAGATTAAACCTGACTATGCTGATGTGTATTACAGCTGGGCAGAAGCTCTCAATAAATTAGCAAGGTATGAGGAAGCAGTGGAGAAGTACAAGGAGGTAGTGAGATTAGAACCCAAGTTTACCCAGGCTTATTTCAATTGCGCAGTAGTTCTGGATAAATTAGGGAAGTATGAAGAGGAAATAGAGATGTATGAGGAGGGGTTAAAGGTAAATCCCAATTATCCAGCTGCCTATATCAACTGGGGAGTAGCTCTGAGTAAATTAGGGAGGTATGAGGAGGCGGTAGAGAAATTTCAGGAGGCGGTGAAAATAAATCCCGATGATGCAGAGGTCTATGGAAATTTGGGTCTTGCTTATATGAATTTGGACAGAAAAAAGGAGGCTAAAGAGAAATTTCTGAAAGCTCTGGAATTGTTTAAAAAACAGGGAAGGGATGAGGATGTGAAAAGGGTTGAGGAGCTTTTGAAGAAGTTGGAAGAATAATGGGTAGATAGTGTATCGGCGTAAGGTACCCCGATGGAACGGGGAGGTCGATAAGGTGCCCTGATGGAACAGTGGGTTGGAAATAGCTGGAGTGCAAAGATTTATTTTTGCGATTTTAAAGAAATAGAAAAAACAAGTTCTATGAATGCTTCGCATTTTTTCACTCCGATTTTTGGGCGGAGTTCGTAGACGTTTTTTTCGGCGGGCATATTCGAAGAATGCTTCGCAAAGCCCGCCGCTACGCGTTTTATGGATTATTCGATGGATGTTTGGTGACGTCAAAAGTTAGGCGAGGATTTTTAAAAATTCCTGGGGAATGCTTTCAGCTAAAACTACTTCTCCCATATCATAAAATTGAATTCCTTTTTCAAAAGCTTTATAAGCAAAAATTTTCAAAACAATAGTATAGTTCGACTTCCTTTTTCCTACTTCAATTGCCTCTTCAATGGTTTTGCTCAAATGGACATACTGGCGTCTCATCGGTTTCAAACCCTCCCTTTTTATCTTTTGAACAAAAGAAGGGGAGGTTCCATGATATAAAAATTGAGGAGGCTTTATCGGCTTTGCATCTAAATCTATTTTTAAACTATGACCATACCTTGCCCGGATTCTTTTCCCTTTTATCTCGAATCTTTTCTTGGGGCAGTTTTTAACAACAGATTCAATCTCGGATTGGGTGATCTCAGGAAAACGCCTCTTTAATATTTTTAGTAAATCCTTGATTAAGACAAATCCATAAGAATCTGATTCCAGACCGAAATCTTTGGTTTTATGCCGTAAGATCAGAGACATAAATTTGGAGACAGACATTTGTTCTTTTTTGTTTAACATAAGATAAAAAGCTTTTTTACAAGCAATTGATATAATATTGGGTTAAAATGAAAAATCAAGGTGAAAAATAGGTCTTTTTTGAAAGGAAGTTAAACCCTTACTTTCCCAGCCTGACAGCTAAAAAGTATGCAGATTTTTTCAATTTTTGGCACTGTCCTAATTTCATTTTTTTGTTTCGAGTGTCCAAATTAAAGCTAGAAAAAATAGTTGACAACATTTGCGGGGCGTATTATATTACGAATGTCTGAAGCTAAGGTAGTAAAAACGAGGCCCAAAATCAACCTGGCTGAGCTATATGAAAGATTTCCTAACCAGACAGATTGCATTCCATATTTTTAATACTTGACTTTAGCACGGAAATTGATAAAATAGAGTAAGACAAGAACCAAATAAAAAAGAAAGTCCGAGGGATGTATATGCAAACTTCGGATATGAACTTGTTAGGCGACATCATAAAAGGAGGTTAAGAATGCGCACTATGAAGATTTTACTCACTTTTGGAATTGCCTTGCTCATCTCTGGATGTCTGCAGCCATCCTTACATCCGCTCTTTACGGAGAAGGATTTGGTTTTCGATCCCGGACTGATCGGCGCCTGGGTTGGGGAAAATGAAAAGGAGACTTGGATCTTGCAAAAGGCCGGAGATCACACTTACGACTTATTCTATGAGGGCGAGAGGGATTCAGCCAAATATGAGGTGCATCTTGTGCGACTTGGAAAATTTGAGTTCTTGGATATCTATCCTCAAGTACCAGAGATGTGCGACCATGCTCTTCTCATCCCGGCGCATATGTTTTCAATAATTCGGAGAGACGGAGATACTCTGCGTAATGCCATGCTTAATCCTGATTGGCTTGAGGACATGATTGCTCGGAAGAAACTAAAGATCGCTCACGAACGCCTTGATGACAGGATTGTGCTGACGGCGTCCACCAAAGAGCTGCAGAAGTTTATTCTTAAGTATGCCGAGGATATGAATGCATTTCGTGATCCTGCAGTATTGCATCGCCAGAAATGACGGTGGCTAACGGCGTCCTTGCGGTTCGCCCGCATAAGAATAATCAGTTACCTTCCAACGAGTTCCGTCGACCATAGCATAGTGTAATCAAATCTTGAATTCGAAGCTTAAAAAAGTCTGGGGAGAGTGATATTGGGGGCGTTTGTTTAATCTACCGTGCCACATAAAGTTAGAGCAGGGCCAGGTATCCCTTCCAAGTTCGTCAATGGAGTTCTGAGAACGTTCACGTCAAAATTAGGACACTACCAATTTTGGAGAGTACAGGTACAAGGTATCCACCTTGTGAGGTTAATTTATTTGAGTGAGGAGGAGTTTAAGTTTTTAAAGTTTTTGAGATTAGAGTTTTTAAAGAGAACGGGTAAACTTTTTGTAGAACTGCCCGGAATCT
>JAUWYR010000047.1 GCA_030615745.1 Candidatus Zixiibacteriota bacterium
TATCAAAGACACAGAGGTTTAACGGAAAAACACAAAATTCAATACATAAATTGGTACTGTTTCCTTAAAAATCAAATGAAAATAGCAACACTTTAAAACCTTTATACCCGCAATGACAGTGTAAAGAAATGTTAGAGACACCACATTAGAATACTGTAACTCAATCCTTTAGGATTGATTTTTCAATTTTTTGGAGTGTAATCCATATGGATTGCCTGCGTCCCGCCAAAGGCGGGATCGCACTCCTAAAAACCTCCTCTTCTTATTGCCGACATAGGAACGCAGAGGGATAAACCCTCCCTGGCCGGGCAGGCTGTTACGCGTAGAGGAGCCTTTATGGCTCCGATTCTTTAAAAGAATTCCAATAGCTCTTTGTAAATGTTATCATTCCCAACAAAAAAGCAGAGGATGATAACATCCTCTGCGAGCACAGAATTTTATTCTTAATCTATCTCCCGCAGCACTTCTTATATTTTTTCCCTGACCCGCAGGGGCAGGGGTCATTTCTTCCAACCTTTTTGCCCACTTTGACAGGCATCCTCTTTCCGGGCTTAGCTTCATCCGAAGGCTGCCTCTCCATTAAACGCATCCCCATCCCAGTGGTATCCTGATGAACTTCTCTGGTTCTTTGAGCAGCACCCTTTCTTTTTGCTACCTCCTTCTCCGGAACTTGAAGCTTAAAGATCAAAGATAATACCTCCTCATCTATTTTGTCTAAAAGCTCGGAAAACATCTGGAAAGACTCCTTTTTATATTCTATCAAAGGGTCCCTTTGCCCATAAGCTCTTAAGCCAATTCCTTCCTTAAGCTGATCCATATCATATAGATGCTCTTTCCACTTCTGGTCAATCACCTGAAGAATGGCAAATCTTTCTAACTTCCTCATCAAATCAGATCCAATTGCATTCTCTTTGTATTCGTATAAATCACCAATCCCCTTTATCAACCTGTTTTTCAACTCATCATATTTTAAATCCGGAATGTCCTCTTTTTTAAATTTGATCTCCAAAAGAAAACTCTGCCTTATATCTTCACATAGCCCATCTAAATTCCAGTTCTCAGGATATCCCTTGGGGTCAATATGTTGTTCCAATTTCTTTGTTACCACCTCATCGATCAACCCAAAAATTTCATCTTTAAGATTCTCACCCTCCAAAGCAGCTAATCTTCTATCGTAAATAGCCTCCCTCTGTTGGTTCATCACATCGTCGTATTCGATGAGATGTTTTCTGATAGCGAAATTCTGCATCTCTACTCTTTTTTGAGCTCTCTGAATAGCTTTGGTTACCATGGGATGCTGGATAACCTCCCCTTCTCCCGCCCCTAATTTATCCATAACTCCTGCGATACGGTCAGAGCCGAAAAGCCTCATCAGGTCATCCTCTAAGCAGAGAAAAAATCTTGAGGAGCCTGGGTCACCTTGCCTCCCACTTCTCCCCCTGAGCTGGCGGTCGATCCTCCTTGCCTCATGTCTTTCTGTTCCGATAATGTGAAGACCGCAGGGAACTTCTTCATAACAATTCAACTCCTTAAAATTGGGGCAATCATTATCTGTTCCCGGAGGTTGCACTAATCTACAATTAGGACTTTTAACCACACCAGGACCTAATTTTATATCTGTTCCTCTACCAGCCATATTGGTCGCTATGGTAACAGCTTTTGCCTCTCCTGCGCGAGAGACTATCTCAGCCTCCTGTTGATGATATTTAGCATTCAAAACCGAATGTCTTATCCCCTGACGCTTAAGCATTCTCGAAAGGGTCTCCGAAGCATCAACTGAAACAGTTCCAACTAAAACCGGACGACCTGCATTATGAGATTTTATAATCTCATCGATTATCGCATTGTATTTCTCCCTTCTGGTTTTATAGATCACGTCATCGCAATCGATTCTCCTAACCGGCTCATTTGTCGGAATAACCACAACATCCAGCTTATAGATCTCCCAGAATTCAGAAGCTTCGGTCTCAGCTGTTCCTGTCATCCCCGCGAGTTTATCATACATCCTGAAAAAGTTCTGGAGAGTTATAGTTGCTAATGTCTGGGTCTCACCCTCGACTTTAACCCCTTCCTTAGCCTCAATGGCCTGGTGCAATCCATCTGAATATCTTCTCCCGGGCATCAATCTTCCGGTGAACTCATCAACGATCATGACCTTTCCATCCTGAACCACATACTCCACATCTCTTTCAAAAAGAGAATATGCTTTTAAAAGCTGTGAAATCGAGTGAACTTTTTCACTTCTTTCTGCGTGAATCGTATAAAGCTCTTCCTTTTTCCCCCTTTTCTCTTTTTCAGACAGGTTCTCATCCGAATCTATCTCGTGGATCCCCTCGGTTATATCTGGCAAAACGAAAAGTTTCTGCTCCTCAGGAGAAAGCAAAGACCTTCCCTTCTCACTCAGATTTATGGTGTTCTCCCTCTCATCTATGGAATAGTATAAAAGCTCATCCAACTCACCAAGCCTTTTATCTCTCATGAAATCGGTCTCCGCTTTGGAGATAAGCTTTTTGACCCCTAACTCCTTTTGAAGTTTTATAAGTTTTTTGTTCTTGGGAGCACCACGTTGAGCAGTCAGAAGCCTTATTCCAGCTTCATACTCATCCCCATCCTTCAAAAGTCTCTCACCCTCTGCAATTATTTTATTAACCAATACATACTGTTTTTTCACCAATTGATCAACTGCGGGTTTCATCTCTAAATAAGGCTGAGATTTCATCTCAACAGGACCGGAGATGATCAAAGGTGTCCTGGCCTCATCAATAAGGACTGAGTCAACCTCATCAACTATAGCGTAATGAAAACCTCTTTGCACTCTATCCTCGAATCTCACAGCCATATTATCCCTTAGATAGTCGAATCCGAACTCGTTGTTTGTCCCGTAGGTGATATCGCAATCATATTGGATATTTCTTTCTTCAGAGTTCATCTCATTCTGGATACATCCTACAGAAAGTCCTATGAATTTATAGATCTCTCCCATCCACTGAGCATCCCTTCTGGCTAAATAATCGTTAACTGTTACCAGATGAACCCCTCTACCAGTTAAAGCATTTAAATACAAAGGCATTGTCGCAACCAGAGTTTTTCCTTCTCCTGTCGCCATCTCAGTGATCCTACCCTGATGCAGGACCACCCCACCAATCAACTGAACATCATAGGGTATCATATCCCACTGGATCTCAATACCGCAAACCTCCCATTTTTTTCCACAAAGTCTTGTGCAAACCTCTTTAACCACAGCAAAAACATTTGGCAAAATCTCCTCCAATGCCTCTTTCTCAACCTTTTTAAGTTCTTCATCTACTTCAACTATCTGGTTTTCTATCTGTTTTTTCTCCTCAGGGAAAAATCCCTGTTCTGGAGGGTTAAATAAGTGTTCCTTCAATTCCTTTAATTGGTTTTCCAGCTCCCCGGTTTTATCCTTTATTCTTTTTTTAAACTCATCTGTCTTCGACTTCAGCTCTTCATCAGAAAGATCGTGCAAAGTCTCATATATTTCGTTAATCTCTTGCACAATGGGCTCAATCTTTTTTGTATCTCTCTCGTGCTTGGAACCAAAGATTTTAGTCAATATATTTGCCACTTTTAAATCACCTCATACTCTTCAAGCTATTCATTTTAATATACGACTACAACAATTTTTTATATCATATAAAATCATATTATTAAAGCAAGGAAAAAGATTTGTATCAGATAAAGGTAAGAACAAATTTCTTGAGCGTGAGGAGTAGCTCCTGACGCAACATCTAAAGATGAAAAAACTCACAGAGCATCCTCCAGACAGATTTTGACTTTGGTCAACAGAAGGTCTTTATAACCATCCGGCAATTTTTGTAGTTTCTTAAGTGCTTAGTATCATTTCTTCCAGTTTCTGAAGATGTTTTTCTCCGCTCTCTAAATCCCTTTTATCTATAAGTTCGAAACTCTTGCAAAAATAATGAAATAGAACATTAAAATAATACTGCGAAAGCAATAGAGATTCTTTTACATAATTAAGGTTTGGCCCTATATCAAAAAGTAAATTTTCTTGTGATTCAGAAATTCTTGGTAAAACACCCCTATAGTTCGGATGAACAACTTTAGAAAGATCTTTATACCATTTATCATAGTGCCTCTCCATTTTTGCAAGCTCTGCCCTCTTCTTAATCTGCGAATGATCTTTTTTCCTTAGTGCTTTAGAATAATCCTCCTGATTTTCTAAAAACATTTTGCATAAAATATTATTCTCTTTTTCTAAATACTTTAACTCGATTACATTATCCAATAGGGCTCTCACAAGAATACCAGCTTCCAGTCCGAATCCATAATTACATAGGTAATGAACTGATGCAAATAATGCGACTGACCTGGTAAAAAGAGTCTGCACAACTCCTTTGAAATCCGAGTCCAGTTTGATTCCCTTTTGCTCAAAGATATTTAATACATTATTTACCTCATTAATTAGTGCTAAGTTGCACTCGAATAAATCTTTATACTTTGCATAAGCTGTATTTTGCACAATAAATTCATTCTTAGCTATCATTTGTTCTTTCTTCTTGTTTTGTCAGGGCCTTAGTCCTGCATCTTTCTTGAGCGTCAGGAGTAGCTCCTGACGCAACATCGAAAAAGGATTGCAAAAAGTTGTTTTTGCTTCTGGTAGTACCAGACACCCTGTCCTTTACTTGCTTTTGGCGGATGTTATCATCTGCCAAACACTAAAATTTTTGTTCGTGGTGGATGTCATCATCCACCAAATATCAAAATTTTTACCCTCCAGCTTTTTTCTCAACTCTCCCCTCTCAACTCTCAAGTCTCTAAAACTCCACTCTCCCCTCAATGGCATTAGCCAATGTGTTCACATCCGCATATTCCAATGCACCGCCAGAAGGTAGCCCTCTTGCTATTCGGGTGACTTTTATCCCCAGGGGCTTGATCAATTTAGCTAAATAAATGGCTGTTGCTTCCCCCTCTGTGGATGGATTTGTAGCTAAAATTACCTCTTTTACTCCCTTTTGTTTTAATCTATTTAAAAGCTCTTTTATCTTCAAATCCTCAGGACCTATGTTATCCAGAGGGGATAGAACCCCGCCTAAGACATGGTAGGCTCCATTATATTGCCCGGTCTTCTCCACAGCCAGAACATCCTTAGATTCCTCAACAACGCATATCAAAGACCTATCCCTTTTTTTGTCAGCACAGATTTTACAAGGGTCCTTCTCGGTTATATTAAAGCACAAAGAACAATATCTTATCTTCTCCTTAACATCCATTATCGCCTGAGCCAAGTTTTCAGCCTCCTCTTTTTTGATTCTCAAAACATGAAAAGCAAGTCTCTGGGCAGTTTTTTTGCCTATCCCGGGAAGCTTGTTGAACTCCTCGATCAATCGGTCTATGGAATCAGCCAACTTTACCACCCTTATTCTTTTTTGTTAGAGTCTGAACTTGTGAACTTCTCAAATGCTTTCCATTCTTTCCAATTTTTGTTTACTCTTGGCTCAAGTTCTCGAATTGCATCTAAAGCCTGGTCTCTTATCTTCCGCGATAGTTTATCATCTTTAGCTACGCCGATGAAATCAGCCAAACACTCTTTAATGTCTTTATTATCTAACACCTTTAGTTTAGTTATATAGAATGATTTCACCTTCTGAAGCAAATCGTCATCCACAACCAAACTCCTAAGCTTAGTTTTCAATGAGAGCAACGTGCCTTCATCCACTATATCTTGATTTTCTAAGATTACGTCGAAAGCTACATCCCCGTATGAAATGGCCCTAATTTCTTCTGATAAGTATTGGGCAATATTATTGACTATTGTCTTAACAGCATCGTCCGTTAATATATGCTTAATCCTATTAAAATTCGTCTTAATTAATCTTTTCCGAGCTACACCTGCTGATTTCAAAAAATTTAAGGTTAGTTTAGTTATTTTACGATCCGTGAAATCGCGGTCATTACATTTCTCTGAAAAAAGCAAAATAGAATCCAAAAAACTGTTAATCGTTTCAAAATCTTCTGGTTCATCGTTAAAACGATCTATCTCCTCTATTAGTATGTCAATAGTTTCTTTTTCTAGTCCCCTTTTTACAATCTTCTCTGCATAACGATTTACATAGATCAAACCAACATTGAATAACGGACTTTCAGACTCTCGCATCAGAGGGAAAACTATATGATTGCAAAAATAGTTTATGTTTGATCCATAATATTCTTCATATAACATGTCTTGAATTTTATCCTTTTCATCAACAGCCTTCTTTTCATATTCTCCAGTTTTTAGATAGATTTTTGTCATAAATGCAATCAGGTCTGCGTAGTCTCTAACTTTTTTAGATTCTTTTAGTTCACGTAAAATCTCATTATATGATTCTGGTTCATGCCCTATAAGATGTGTTAATTTACTTTTGATTTGTTTCTGCCTACTATTATTAGATACTGGGTATAAAGCGACGTATAGACCAGAAACTATTTTAAAGGCTTTTGGCTGCGGTTGTGTCGGTTCTATTAATGTCTGAATTGAATGTAACACATCTAATAAGGGGTCTATGAGATCTTTAGGAATTTCAAATCTTACCTTATCCAAATTTTCTATTGCGAATCTTTTTGGTTCATCATAAGTGTTTGCAGTTTCACCTTTAAGCATTTCAACCATCTTAGAAACAAGATGCTTGTTTTTCGACTTTATCGGCATGATAGAGTTCAAGTTCAGGTATAAATCTATCAGTTCTTGGTTTACTGGTGAGCGTTTACTAACAATAGAACCTTGTAATTTATCTTCCATAAATTTTAAAGTCAAAAATTTAGGGGCTACTTGTTTTATATCTTCCTTAGAAAGAAAATCAACTATCTCTTTTTTGAAATCATCGAATTTATCTTCGAAAAATACCCCGACATTATGCGCAGCATCACCTGTGATTATTTTATTATTTGTAAATAAAACTTGGAGTTTCTCTGAGGGGAAAATCTCAGATTCAGGGAGTTTTCTCGTAAACTCGCGAAGAATAGATTGTAAGTTTCTATTATTGGATTCGACTTTTATAAATAAATCAAAGCACTTAAGATCAAGCGAATGAACACAATCGATTAAGTGGTCCTGATCAAGGTAAGAGCACACCTCTTCTGAAAATGATGTTGTGATCTCTTTGGGTACATAATCAAGAATAGTCATCGTTGAGTCGAATATATTTATAAATCTTTCCTTAGCCTGTTCCTCTCTCATTGTCATTTTGACTATTTCAAGATAATTTTCAATTTTTTGAGCATCTTTCTTAGCATCTTCAAATATGTCTGTCAGTTCATTCACTCTCCTATATATTAATGAATCCTTAATTTTTTTGCTCTCTGGAATTGTAACATCTAATGGGTCTTGATTAAAGCGTATAAAAAGTTCTATGTTCTCATTTTGTATAGTCTTAGTTGCTTGCAAAAATCTTTTTAACTCTTTGTTTTTTGTGGAAATACTTATAGCTTCTTTCGATCCTTCCGGCAATGTGAAAAAGGTTCTATTTTCTATAGCTTCAATTGAGGTTTTATACACTGTTGCATCTTTTTGAATTTCTTCATGGAAATCAGGCCATTGCTCCTTTAATACCATCAATTTTGCCAAAAAGTCGATGTTTTCGGTGATAACATTGGGTGCTATCTTCTTCTTTATCTCAAACATTCTTGCTACATAGTGTTTTACCGTTAAATTATTAAGTATTTGCTTAATCCTCCGGGGACTGTCTACAAACCCCTGCGTAATTACGTGGATAATTTCTCTCCTTTTTGGATGGTTCTGTAGGCTCGTTTGATCTATTAGGATTTCTGCATAAGATTTTATATCAGAATAAATCAAAGGATGAATTTCTATTGAGGTCTGAAATACCTTTCTTATGAATTCATCAGGATCTGCAGTTTTATCTTCTTTTGGGTATAACTGGTTTTTAAGATGTTTTCTAATTGCTTCTGGGTCACAAGGGATAATGTACACACAATCTTTTTCACCTAAGAATGTATTAATCCCTCGAAGCGTTTTAATAACTGTTTCGCTATCACACCGATCGAGATTGTCAAAAATTATCAACAATTTCTTATGTATACCTCTTAGGTCTTTCATAACCTTGTTCTTAAATAGATCTTCAAATTGTTCAGGTGATGTAGGTTTTTCAACACTTTTAGTTACAGTTGTTGTCTTTGTTAATCTTTCTAAGCTTGCAAGTAGTGCAAATATTGCAGGCAATACGAGATGCACTATATATTCATATGGATCAAACGCCGTTTTAAATATTATAACTTTCGACATTAAAGCTGCGAAAAGTACTAAAGATAAAAGAACAAAGATTCTTCCAAACTTTTCCCAATTAATTTCATGTTTTGTCACATCTTGAAAGTGGTGCGTGCTGTATAGGCTGTCTTTGAAATTTTTATACTTCTTCTTTTCCCGTAAAATTTTCTCATCGATTTCTATTAGTAGTTGTCGCCTCAGAGTATCGTCTGCATGTTTCCATACATCGAAATACACTACTTCATATTTACTATCTGGATCGTTTTTTATTTCTTCCTTCAGAATTCTTGCTATCCCCGTTTTCCCAGTCCCCCATTTACCGAACAAACCGATGCAAAAAGGAGTGGGTGCATTTTTTACGATGTCTTTCAAGACATCTACATAATACTGATGGTGAAACTCATCCTCTTCTCTGGATTGAATTTCTCTTTCACTTATTAGCCTAATGCCTTCTAATTCTTTTTTATTCTCTTTTAACTCCATTTCTACCCCTTGGTTGTTTCATTTTTAAGGTTCTGCTACAAAAGTTGTTTTTAATCTCCTGAAATATTGAATTTTTGTACGCACGGATTTATCCGTGCTTAAATTAATTCAGCTAAAACCTGTGCCTTCTAATCTAAAAAGGAAACCCCGGTATCCTCAGTCCTCCGGTGAGCTTCGCCATGTTCTCCATCTGAAGTTGTTGAGCTTTTTCTCTGGCTTGATTGACCGCGGAAACAACTAAATCCTCAAGCATCTCGATATCATCCGGATTAACCACCTCAGGGTCTATCTTTATCTCCAGTATCTCCTGCTTACCATTAGCAATGACTGTGACCATACCTCCACCAGCGGTTCCTTCAACCCTTTTCCCCTCAAGCTCTTTTTGAATCTCTTCTATTTTTTCTTGAACCTTTTGCATCTGTTTCATTAAATTTCCAAAACCTTTAGGCATACCATCCTCCTAAACTTATTTATTCTTCTGTTATCTCACCCTCGAAATTCTCCAAAAGGCTTTTTATCAAAGGATCCTTTTGTATTATTTTCTCTTTGTCAAAATTGCTTTTTATCCTTGGATTCTTTGAAGGAGCATTTTTAGTGGTATCGAGGGTGAACTTAATCGGAACAGACGATCCGTACACCTGTTCCAATGCCTTTTGAACCAGCTTAAAATTATCTTTTTTCTCTAACTGCTGTTTATGAAACTGCCTGCCATTATAAAACAAAAGATTGATAAATCCATCTTCAAATGAGGCCAACTTTCCCTCAACCAGACAGGGCCATAAAGAGACCTTAGATTTTTTCACCCACTCTAATACGTGTTCCCAACCAGATTTAATATCATCCAAATTCAGGCTCGAAGAGCTTTTCTGGCTTAATTCTTCAGTCAAATTAGATAAATCCGCTTTTTTAGACGAAAAACCATTTTTTTCCAACTTTTCTATGTGCCTGTCTTTACTTTTATTTTCAGATTCCTTTTTTAGGCCACCTGAAAAGAGGTAGTCCAATTTATGGATTACATCCTCCAACAAAACGTTTTTTTCCATCTTGATCATCTTCATTAATGCTATCTCCAGATGAACCCTTGGCTCAGAGGTTCTTTTCAAGATATAAGCTGAATCAGCTACTATATTTATCATCCTCAAAATATCTGTATCTGAGAATTTTTCCGATTCCTTTTTGTATTTTTCTATGTATTCTTTCGACAGGTCAAAAAGTCTTTGTTCTGCCTGAGTTTCAAAAGAGCCTTTTTGGACTTTAGCTATTAGAAGGTTTCTCAAGTGGTCTAAAAATCCTTTTGCGAAATCCTGGATATCGACCCCTGAATCGATTAGTTGAGAAAGAAGGGCAAGTCCTTTTTGCGCATCTTTTTTTGCAATTATATCAGTTAGCTCAAATAGGGTTTGTTGATCCACAATACCTAAAATTTTCTCCACAACTTCCTTTTCAATCTCTTTGCCTCCATAGGCGATCACCTGGTCTAAAAGGGACAATGCATCCCTCACGCTTCCATCAGCTTTTCGAGCCAGGATAAATACCGCATCCTCTTTTATTTTTATCTTCTCCTTCAAAGCGATTTTTTCAATAGTCATAACCAGATCAGAAAAAGGGACTCTTCTGAAGTCAAATCTCTGACACCTTGAAAGAATCGTAGGCGGAATCTCGTGCGGTTCAGTAGTAGCGAAGACAAAGACCACATTTTTGGGTGGCTCCTCGATTGTTTTCAAAAGCGCATCAAAAGCTGAGGGAGATAGCATCTGGACTTCATCTATTATATAGATTTTATACTTTCCCCGAACAGGAGAATATTTTACCCCCTCAATTATAAGCTCCCTTATATCATCCACTTTACTTTTCGAGGCGGCATCCATCTCGAAGACATCAATGCTTTTGCCCAAGTTTATCTCCTTGCAGGAATCGCAGATATTACAGGGGATAGGGGTTATTCCTTCAGCACAATTTAAGGACTTAGCCAAAATTCGGGCAGTAGTGGTTTTCCCTGTTCCCCTCGGTCCTGCAAAAAGGTAGGAGTGTGCTATTCTTTTAGACTTTATGGCATTGATTAGGGTAATAGTAATATGGTCTTGACCCACGATCTCTTCAAAAACCTGAGGTCTGTATTTCAAAGCCATCACCAGATAACTCATTTTACTCCTCTCCTTACTATTTACCAAAAGCTAACAACCATCTACCAGATGACCTAAAGGTCATCTTCTCTCGTGCACCCACCCTCGATTTCTGCTCTTCGAAGGGTCTGAGGTAGCCAACTCCTGCCAGGCTCACCTGCATCACACCCAAGAACCGCTTACCGCTGCTACCTTCCGGTCCTGACGGGGTTGGGCGGTCTTGAAGTTGCGCAGGACCTGACCATCAACATCGCTTGCCAAAGACCTTATCCGAAAAACCCAAAACCTCAGGCGGGGATTCGACCCCGGTATAGCGGATTCCGGGCTACAGGGCACCGCTAGCTCCCCATCTAGCACGAGAGAAAGAAATTTGATAACAAATTTCTTGGTTTTTAGTTAATAGTTCATGGTTCATGGTAAAATCTTTACTTTATAGAATTAATCAGTGCGCTGACAGATTTTGCCAATCTCAAACAATTCTTGTGTAGCATCTCAAATTGGTCATCTGCCAGATATCTATTTTCTAAAGCTATACTAAGAATAGGTATACATTCATAAAGGGAACCTCTTGATTTTCTCAGAAAATTCTTAAATTCCGTCTTGGTCAAACTGCTCCCTTCTGCAATATTTAAAGGAACAAAAGATGCTGCTCTCCTGAGTTGTGAAGTGATTCCAAAGATCTCATCTTTAGGAAATTTTTTGGTCAATTTATAGATCTTCTTTGAAAAATTCAAAGAATCCTGATAAACCCTCAGTTTCTCAAAACTGAAAATTTCTTTAGAATCTTTTACCATCAACAATCCACCAACTACTAACCACTAAAAAATTTGCTTTGCAAATTTTTTGGAGCAGAGCGGACTCGAACCGCCGACCTTCTCGTTGCGAACGAGATGCTCTCCCAACTGAGCTACTGCCCCAGGTTAGTTAACGGTAAATAGTTCACAGTAAACCGTCATAAAACTACGTTTGGAATAATAACAATTATAAAATCAAAATCAAGGGATTTTTCTAAATTTCGATTTTATCTTTTATCCCGGATGAGTCGAGGGTGACTTTTCCCTCGCTACCTTCTTCCCCTTGGATCTCTGTTTTCACCGGCAGAAACTGTTTTACTACCCAGATATTGGTAAGAAGATGTTTGGTGACTTTTGATACTGTAAAACTCGATTTGCCACAAGCTAAAGTTAGATAAGGTATCAGTTGGTCTGCTAAATGAAAATCAACTGCGGATTTCGTTTTGATAAAATTCAAAAATTCACAACAAGCCTCCTCTGCCACTTTCTCTGCTTTTTTTCCGATCTCACCTAAGGAGGAAAAACCAGCTATTGAGTTTTCAAACTTAGCTAAAAGGAAAAAGAAAGTCCCCTTACCTATTGAGGGGACTTCTATGATTTCAATTTGTGGATAAAGTCTATGCTCTTTTAAAATTTTTATTGCCTGGTTTTTTTGCCTTAAAGCGATATCCAGAGGCAAATTCGAAACTACAGAGATTCCGGTCAAGCTTTCTAATTTGCCCCTCTCAGTTAAATTCAGAGGTGAAATATTTTTCGTTGGAGAAACCCAGCACAAAACCTCACCTTTTCCTTTTGGATACCATCCCCATTTTCTTATATCACCTTTGAGGTAGCATCCGATTTTTTCAACCATTGGAAAAAAGACATCTTTCAAATAGGTGAAAGGCGGGCTCCACATAACATGGGTGCCTCCCAAAACAGCTATCTTTGATGGACTTTCAGCAAAAATCAGAGATGGAAGAATCGCCTGTAAGACCAAAGAGACAGACCCTGCGCTCCCCTTAATTTTTGCAACATCGAATGTAAAATCGCCACCAACTATTTTTTTCGGGAAAAATCTTAAACTTTCTGATCCAAGATTTGCTCCATCAACTTTTGCAAAAGTGATCTCTTTACAAGCGTCAACACAGGTTAGGTGTTGAGGTTGAAGACCTGGAACTTTCCTTCCCTTTCTGATATTATATATCTCAACTTCCTCTTTTAATAAAGAGGATAAAGCAAGGGTAGTCCTGAGGATCTGACCACCACCCTCCCCATAACTTCCATCGATTCTTATCATAAGTTCTTTTCCCCTATTCTTTTAGAAGCCTCATTAAGAATTTTGACAATCTCTTCATCTTCCATATCCTCAAATCTTTTATAGAAACTCGCCACAGCAAAGTAAAAGGAATGACTAATATGCAAGACAATGAATTTGTCCACCTCCTTTTCAATCAATTCCGCTGCTGAATCAGAAGCAACCGGAACAGCTACAATAATTTTTTGTGGCTTTTTTCCCCTGCAGAACTTAATTGCGGAAAGCATAGTATATCCTGTGGCTAAACCGTCATCAGTTAAAATAACCGACCTTTTTTCTAAATCAGGAAATGGGGTTTTCCCACGATAAACTTCGTTCCTCCTCAGAACCTCCTGATACACCTCATCAATCCCTTTTTCTATCTCCTCTTTGGTCAAGTTGACATATTGAAGAAGTTCCTTATTCAGAATAACAGTTTTATCCAGAGTAATTGCACCATACCCTGCCTCTGGGTCTTGGGGGATAGGTATTTTTCTTAGGACTATTGTATCGAGCTCACAACCCAACTTACAAGCTACAACATCTCCCACCGGAACTCCCCCTCTCGGAATACCTAAGACAATTGGATTTTTAAGCTTAAGGGTTTTTTTCTTTAATACTTTAGCTAACTTCTCCCCAGCATCGATCCTGTCCTCAAAAAGTACCTTTTCCATTTTTAAGATAAATTTTTTGGGAAAGTCCTATATAGTATCTTCAAATCAAAAGCCGTTTTATAATTAAGTCTATCTACCTCCTGCCAAGGTCGGTTTTTATTCGCAAAAGGTTCATTATATCCTTACGAGTCAAAATCCCCACAACTTTTTTATCTTTAAGCACTGGAAGTCTGCCAAGGTCGCTCTGGATAATCTTTTTCAAAGCATTTACCGCATCATCTTCAGGGTCTAAAATAAACTCCTCTGATACCTCTTTTACAGCACTACTCACAGTTTTTTCTCTCCACTTCTCCTTGGGAATCTCCTTCACTGAATGGAGGGTCACAATCCCTAAGAACTTATCTTTTTGGCAAACAGGGAAACTGCTGAACCGGTGTTTAAAAAAGAACTCATCAACCAAATCAGAGATTGGAAGGTCAGGACTGACGCAGACCACATTTGAACTCATAAGTTCTTTAACCTTCATCCCTGACAGAACATCCATTATCAAAACCCTTTGATAGCTCGACTCCGCAGCTTGTCTTAAAAACAACCCGATAAATATCATCCACAATCCACCAATAAAATATCCTGTTATCACCTGAAAAGCACCCAAAAGAATCAAAAACATCCCCAACCCCTTACCTGCGGTAGAGGCAATGGAGGTGGCTTTGGCAAGGTCTTTGGTTTTGTTCCAAAAGTATGCTCTTAAGATTCTCCCTCCATCTAAGGGAAAGCCGGGCAGAAGGTTAAAAGCACCGAGCATGAAATTTATCAATGCTAAATATTCGAAGATAGCACCAAAAACTTCAGACCCGGAAGAGCTTATAACAAAATACCATAAAAACCAAAAAACTAAAGCCAAAAAGAAACTGGATATTGGACCAACCACCGCTATTTTGAATTCATCTTTTGCAGATTTCGGCTCCTCTGAAATCTGTGCAACACCACCGAATAAAAACAAAACTATTTTATCAACCTTCAACTTCTCTTTTTTTGCCATAAGGGAATGGGAGAGCTCGTGAAAAAGGACTGAGGCGAAAAGTAAAAAGGCAGATAATACACTCATCATCAAATATAAAGATTTGCCAAGACCTCTAACCCTCATCGGGAAATATCCCACAGCCAAGGTGTAAGCTATCAGAATGAATATGAAAAGCCAGGTGTAATGAACAGAGATCTCAATCCCTGCTATAGTGAAAAGCTTTAGACTTCTAACCATGAAAAAATAATGCTCCTTTTTGAGTTTTTTCTTAAATTAAAATTTTTCTCATAATAATTATTTACTTTCACAAAATCAATTGTTTTTTGCCTCATAATGTAGATACCAAATACAAATCATACACTTTTTGAGAGAAAAGATTAGGCAACGCCCAAGAGAGCAGATTATATTTTTCAAAAACTGATAACCTTAAACTCTCAAGGAGGTTGCCTATGTTATATAATAACTCAGTCATAAAGATAATAAAAAGCCAGATGAGATACAACAGATCTCTTGATGTCTCTTGACCTTCGGCATACGCAAATTTAGAGATTCGCAAAAAAGTGATTTTATTCTTGTTAGCCTTTAAATATCGGAACATAAACTTAGCTTGTCAAAAATTGGGGTGGTTATTGATTATAATAGAAGAAAAATAACAGAGTTTGTTTTCTGTAGGAGTTTCCTTTTCCAGATTGAAGCCTTCTTCTCCTTAAGTCGAGAATTGTCGTTCGTTAACGATTCTATCCTCTAAACCCGGAGGTGGGGAGTTTATGATGTTTCGTAACAAGCGAAATAAGCTACTTTTAGTAGGGGCAATGATAATAATATTTTATTTATGTAAATCCACTCCATGATTTAATACCTAAGATTCTATCTATTCTAAGTGTTGTTTATCTACTTTATCAATCCTTTTTACCAAAGACTCAAAGATCTAAATCGGGGATAAATCTGTGTCTTTTTCTTCTTTTATTTTCTGGGGTACCTCTTCCGGCAAGAGAATTCAAACGGGCAAGAATAAGCAATATGGAAATTAAGGAAATAAGCCAAAAACTCGAAGAAAATAACAACAATATTGCACAATTGAGCACCTCATTCGATACTCTGAAAACAAGCTTAACAAACATAAAATCTTCGGTCGATTCTATAAAGATTATGGTGAAAGAGTTACTTACCCAAAGGGAGATTAATCTTGGGAGTCAAAACCCCAATATGCCTATACCTCTGAAAGCTGTGGAGAAACCATATGGGTTAAAATATGATCCCGGTATCCTTGCAAAAGAGTTGAACCCACATTATGTGGTGCTGTATGCTGACTCGCCTCAATTATTTTTGAGGATTAAAACTGTTGAATCATCCACCCTCAAGCAAATGAGAAAGCTAATAAAAGCTTATGCCCCCACAAAATGAAAAGCTTCGGTAGATTTTGGCTGAGCTTTTACTGCTTTATGCAATAGACCAAATAACAATTAATTTATTTTTCCCAAAAACAAAAAACGGCGCCCTCTTTAAAAGAGCACCGTCTTTTTCAGGGTCTTAATTAGTTATTCGATAATTTTGAATTCCACTCTCCTGTTTTTCGCGCGTCCCTCAGGAGTAGCATTATCAGCAATGGGTTGCTTAGAACCATAGCCCTCAGCCGTTAACCTATCAGGAGCAATCCCCTTCTCTATTATTAGATAATCTCTAACAGCCTCAGCCCGTCGCTTCGAGAGAGGATCGTTTATAGCATCCGTTCCTGTATTATCACAGTAACCTGCTATCTCCACTCTTATTTCTGGGTGGTCCATAAGGATAGCGTAGACTTCGTTTAATTTTTGCATTGTGGCATCATCCAGAATAGCCTCATTTAAACCAAAGTTGACCTGAAGTTTAATTTCCTCAAGTGCCTTAACAAGTGCACATCCAGAAGTATCTACCTCCATACCCCTGGGAGTCTCAGGACACCTGTCCAGACCATCGCAAACTCTATCTCCATCCGAATCTATTGGACATCCATCCTCATCCACCTTGCAACCCTTAGGAGTATCAGGGCATTTGTCCTCATCATCATAAACACCATCACCATCGGTGTCTGGGCAACCTCTGGAGTTAACCCTCACTCCTGCTGGAGTATCCGGACACCTGTCCAGACCATCGCAGACCCCATCCTTATCCGAATCGATTGGACATCCATTTATATCAACTTTGCACCCTCTTGGTGTGTTGGGACATTGGTCCAGCCCATCGCAGACTCCATCTCCATCCGAATCTATTGGACATCCTCTCTCATCGACCAAGCATCCCAGCGGAGTATCAGGACATTCATCGAGTTTATCAGGGACGCCATCACCATCCGAATCTTTGGACACTGGATAATAAAGAGTAATCCCGGCAAAGCCCTCTACTAAGCCTTCTGGTAGTCCTAAGGTATCTTTTAGGTCCTCATCCATCTGGCTGAATACTGTGGAAAGATAGTGAAATCTTCCACCAGCCCCGATTGAGAAATAGTCGTTAACCATATACTCAAATCCTGCGCCAACCATAAAGGTCAGTTGCTGGTCCCTCAATCTGAGACGTTTCCCCTTGAGATCGTAGATATGAACATTTTTGTTATTCTCATCCTGAACATACCAAGAATAGATTCCAGTTCCTAAATTAAGGTAGGGATTGAACTTGCCTTCAGGCATAAAATAAATCCAGGTGCCCAGCTCAGCTAAAAAATTATGCTGTTCATCAGCAGCAGAGTGAGCTTCTGCCCACCATTTCTCATCGTAATTCCTCGGAACCGCTCCATAAGTCCCGATAAGCCCTATCATGATGTTTTTGTGAAGTCCGAACTTCACCTCCGCATTGCCAAAAGGACCTATTTTCCAAACATCTTTATCCGCCATCATGTGTTTGCCAAATCCACCCCTTACTCCAAACCCCACCTTGTTATACATTCCTGCTGGCAGAGCAACCTGGGTAGAAAATAAAAATAAGGAAACCACCAATGCACTTGCCCACAGTTTCCGCATAGATGCACCTCCTTTAAAGGTTTTAATTTTTATTTTTTTACTCTCCACTGAAAAAACCCAGCCATCCTCTGTTTTTTAAACCAAAAACCAAAAGCGCGGTGTTTTTAAAATTCGTTTTGCTAATATATAACATTAAAATAACTTGTCAATAAAAAATTTAAATTTCTTTTTATTTTTTAGATTTAAAAATCCTTTGAGTATTTTAGACTATCTTGTCTCCTTCTAACAAAAAACTTGAGGCGAACTAACTATTGCCATTCCAATTAAATAATGCAAATTGTTCAGTAGAGGAGGGGCTCGTTGAGCTTGGCGAACCCCCCAACCACCAACGGGAGACCACGAGGGTCTCCCCTACGTATTAGGTTTATTTTGTTGGATAAACACTATTATTTCTCCCCGAAAAAAGAACACTTTTTTTTATTATCGTATCTGTTTTTTATCCCTTTAGTTATTTTTCATATGAATGCTTCGCATAAGAATTTTAACTTGCTTTATCCTTTGGTAGAGATTAAATTTCAAAAAATTGCTTTTTATTTTAAACAAAAAAATTAAACACTTTGGTGAAAAAAAATTTAACCAAAACCCAATTCCCTTTTGTCACTCTGAAATACGCTCAAACACTCGATGGCAAAATAGCCACCCAAAAAGGTGATTCGAAATGGATCTCAAATAAAAAATCTTTAGTCTTTGCACATAAATTACGAAGCCAAAATCAATCGATATTAGTTGGTATAGGAACTATAAGAGAAGACGACCCCCAACTGACCACAAGATTAGTCAAGGGAAAAAATCCTGTAAGAATTATCTTGGATTCAAAGCTATCAATTCGTTTAAGCTCAAAAGTTTTAAAAAAAAACCCGGAGAGAACAATTATTGCAACAACTAACTTGGCATCTGAAAAAAAAATAAAAAAATTAGTAAATTTAGGAGCAAAAGTTTTGGTGGTAAAAAAGAAAAATAAAAGAGTTGATCTTTGTGATTTATTAAAAAAATTAAAAAAACAAAAAATCGATTCGGTTTTAGTAGAAGGGGGAGCTGGTGTAATCACCTCATTTTTAAAGGAGAGGCTTTTTTCAAGGATTGTAATTATAATAGCTCCAAAGATTTTTGGGAAAGGAAAAAATAGCGTAGACGAGTCCAGAATAAAAAGGTCTTTTAAAGCTTTTTTGTTCTCATCTAAAAAGATATACAAGCTCGGAAATGATTTGGTCTTCGATGGAATTTTAGCAAATGCGAAGCATTCTTCGAAAACAAAAAATTAATTCTTTTAGAACTTTCCTAATTTTAAAACCTCTAACATCTGAGAGTGGATTTTTCCGTTGGATGCTAATATCTCTTTTTTGTATATAGAATATTTGCCACCTTTAAAATCTGTAACTTTTCCACCTGCTTCTTTAACTAATAAAGATCCAGCTGCTGTATCCCAGGGTGAGAGTTTAAGTTCCCAGAATCCATCGAACCTGCCCATAGCCAAATAACACAAATCCAATGCAGCAGAACCAGCTCTCCTTATTGCCTGAGCTTTTTTTGCAAAATTAGCGAAGTGGTCGAGATTATCCACATCTGTTTCCCTTATATCATAGGGGAATCCAGTGGCAAGGAGGCTTTTGGAAAGTTTGTTTGTCTTTGAAACGGAAATTCTTTTTCGCTTTAAAAATGCACCTTTGCCTTTCTCAGCCACAAAAAGCTCATTAAGTAAAGGGTTATAGATTACCCCTAAGATAATTTCGTTATTTTTCTCCAATGCGATGGAGACACAATAAGAGGGAAAATCATGAAAATAATTTGTGGTTCCATCCAAAGGATCGATTACCCATTTATATTCGGATTCTTTTTTCTCAGGTTCACTCTCCTCGGTCAATATACCAAAATCAGGGAATTTTTTTTTTATTATCTCCAATATAGCCCTTTCTGAATAAAAATCGACCTCGGTGACCAAATTCACCCTCCCTTTATACCCAACTTTTTTAACCTTACCCCTGTTTTTCAGAAGAATCTCCCCACCTTTTAAAGCAGCTAAAATTGCTGTTTTTGCGTATGCATCAAGAGATTTGAACTCTTTATCTTTTTTCATCTTTTTTGAATATAAAATTTTGGAGAGTACAGGTACAAGGTATCCACCTTGTGAGGTTAATTTATTTGAGTGAGGAGGAGTTTAAGTTTTTAAAGTTTTTGAGATTAGAGTTTTTAAAGAGAACGGGTAAACTTTTTGTAGAACTGCCCGGAATCT